>CAZPZP010000103.1:0-1986 GCA_964591025.1 uncultured Chthonomonadaceae bacterium | reverse complement strand
CTCTTGTACCGAGAGGTTGAGCCTGTAGTTTTGAGATGAACTTGCATAACAGGACTTGTACTTGCGTTGTCAAGATTGTATTCGCAGCGAGAATTTTGCCGCGAATACAATCTTGCTACTCGACTTTTGTTTAGGAGGCAATTATGTTGTATGCAGCACGGCGTTTTGCGGCATCACTGTTACCCTTTGGGATGCTTATTCTTTTCCCTCGGTTCAGCCTTGCCCAAGCGAAAATTTCATTGAACACACTCAAAAATGGATATGAAGCAGTTGTTCTGGAAGAAAACGGGGCAAATCGACGCGAAGTCCACCTTTATAGTATGCAGGATAAATTTCGCTGTGAAAGCCCGACCTCTTCAGGGCGTCCCAATAAAATACAAAACTTTATCGAACTCTATAATGCCTCGGATGCTCCTGTGGTATGGTGGTACATAGATAAGGAGAACTTCGCACGAATTTCTCCCGACTCTGTGAAAACACGACTACAGGAGGAGCGAGAGAAGTACGGCGATGCAGTCGTCCGCAAGAAGTACAGCATCTCTACCACTGCGATGTTTATCACGATGAAATTGATTCCGCGCCCTGCGATGATGCTGATGAGACAGAGTGAATTGACAGGCAAATGGAAGGCAGCGGGAAAGGCACGTATTGCAGGTTATTTGTGTTCCGTTCGTGAGAAGGATTATGTTTATCCTCTTGGCGAACGAGCAACATCAAAAGCATGGGTAGAGGAAGAGTCAGGGCTTGTTCTGCGCTATGAACAACGGAATACAGCACAAAAAGGTTCGCTCTCTCCCCCTCAGACCAGTGCGATCTTTGTGAAATGGATACGTCCTCTTTCTGTGGCAAAAGCAGCCAAACTGTTTCGCCTTCCGCCCGGTATCATTGCTTATATTCCTGAGATGTTCCATGATGTCAAAGTGCCAGCCGATGTAAAACGCAGACCGCTTGTTGATAATGACCCTACAATTGTCAAGACTGGAATGGGATTTCATTGAAAAGCAATTACTTCTCTCTTATCGCCTTGCTGATTGTTCCCTGCCACACCGCAGGAGGACAAACCGCCCCGCAATCTCCTCTGGAACAGCGGCAGGAACTCAGCGCATCTGTTGCCTTGGATTTTGCGTCGAAGCCCCTTTCTGACATCTTGAGTGAACTCTCGCACCACAGCAAGGTAAAACTCTCCCCTTCTTCGGATTTGGCAGAGCGTCGGGTCTCAGTTTTCGCACCCAAAGGGCGAGCTTCTTCGGTGCTTCAATCCTTTGCCTTTCTTTTTGGAGCAACGTGGCAAACGGCTGCGGAAGCACAGAAGACAGAGGCGGGTTTTTCGGGCGATTATCAGATTTTCTTGTCGTTGTATGGCAAGAAGCGGCAGGAGCAGGAGATTGCCGATTCGGAACAGTTCGAGCGGGAACAGAAAGCGGCTGAGGTAGATGCCATGCGCCGTGCCATTAACGAGCGGTTAGCGGAGAAAAACGGCGACCCATTGATGCGCGAACTGCTGAACTCTCTTTCTCCTGAAGAGTTGGAGCAGACGGCATCTCTTTCCAGTGATGCCATGGGCATCATTTCGGCAAACGACTCAAGACATATGGAGAATCACTTGTTCCATGCAACGCCGCTTTCCCAGCTTTCCGGGTCGCTGCAAAACAGGATGAGTGATTTGCCCAAAGACGCAGAGTTCGGGACAGATGGAACAGAGAAACCGACACGCGCCGCGCCGCCTACAGGTTCGGGCACTTCCGTGGGACTGCTGGCGTCCGATGGCAGCGTCAATCTGGCAGTTGTTGCTCCCGATGGCAAAACGATCTGGATGTCCCCGCTTGGTGCCTTGAATCGCAAGCCGGTTGCTGGGCTGACCGACGACGATTCACACCCCGAAGTCATGGCAGTATTGCAAAAAGGACGCCTCATCGAATGGGGAAATATGCCTGTGACGATGATTCGCAAACGGCTGCGATTTCCAGCCTCCTTGGAACGGGAAAA
>CAZPZP010000102.1:0-9382 GCA_964591025.1 uncultured Chthonomonadaceae bacterium | reverse complement strand
GCGGATTGCGTCCGTTTGAGATTAAAGGTGTGGGAGAGTGAAAACGCCGTGATGACGAAACGCTTCGGCAAGAACGGCGCGGGAATGTCCGGCGTGCCTTCCAATGGGCGTGTGTCTGTGGGTGTCATGAGTTTTCACCTCCGAATCCCTCTGTTTTAGGGTTGAGTGCGAAGCACGGCGGAACGCCCCCACAAGGTTATACTTTTACAGTTCCTAAGGTTTGTACTCTGCCCGCATCTCTCGCGCCAACGTCCGGCGATAACCGGCAATTTTGAGGGTTTCGGCAGGATCGGGCGGGGCGGGCAGAGTAAGGAGGTCAGCGAGAATACGGGCGTTGGTTTTGCCGTAGCCCATGGGAAGCGACAACATTCCGGCGGCGGCGAGAATCCCCTGATACTGCCCTAAAACCTGCGCCAACGCTCGCGGCGGACACGGGCGCACCAGCGGCAGATAGGCACGCGCCCACGATTCCACTTCGGGCAGCCACCAGCCATCGCCCACGCGCCGATGCACAAACCGATAATAGACGCACGCTTGCCAGAGTTTTGGTTCGATAGTGAACGTCGCGTTGTTTTTGAGTTCCAAACCGAAGAGCGGCGAAACGGTCTCTTTTGTGACTCGATGGCGTGTTGCCAGCCACTCCCAAAGCCACCAATCCGAACGATTCCCTGACGCTTCCTGCGACGAGTTTGCCCGTGATTGCGGAGCGGTGAGGGGCGATTGTGGGCTTTGCTGCGCTTCCCACTCTAAAAGATGAAAAGGAAATTCGAGAACGAGCAATGAACGCGCCGTGAGTTTGCCCGCCGGAATCAGGGCTTGTGCATCGAATTCCGGCAGAAAACGGGCGACGGTTCCGGCACGATACTGAATGCCGTCCGCGTCCAAAAACAACAGCGGCGCACCGTCCCACAATAGTGCCCGCTCCAGTTCCGATGTGCGAATAGTCGCGGAGTTTTGTGAGACGCCTGTATTCTCGAATTTCAGGCGCGAACCGCCCAGCAGCCACAAATCCCGAATTCCTGCCTCACGATATGCCTTATGCCGCCGCCGCCACTCTCGCGCCGAAAGATTGGCACATTGGTATTCGAGGGCGATCCGTCCCTGATCCGGCAGCCGAAGCAAAACATCGGCGCGTTGATTGGTTTCAGGAATATGTGCCTCCAATTCAACGGCGGCATCGGGGAGTTTCGCGGTCAGCCATTCATACAGGCAGAGTTTCCCTGCGCGGTGTTCGGGCGTTTCCGGTTCGGTTTGCGGCATGAGGCAAACGGCTCCCGGCAAATGGGCAAAATGCGCGGCGCGAATACTGCCCGCGTGAAGCACCAAAACGCCGCCGCACCCCGGACACGTCAGGGCGCGATCATCGGAAAGACGCCGTAGCCCTTCGAGGTCGTCTTTGCCGATAATCATTCGCGCCTCGCCCGCGCACGCACTCAACAGATTTTGCGAATTCGAGACGGGCATCCCTTAGCCTTTCTTACCTCACCCCCCAACCCCCTCTCCTTGCCGTTCGTTCCTCACTATGAGAGGGGGAGTCAGAAGAACCAAAGTCTTCTCTCCTCCTTGCAGGTGAGGGGGAGTCTCAGATTTGAGTACTGACTCCCCTCTCCTAAGGAGCCTCGGCGACTGGTAAGGAGAGGGGTCGGGGGTGAGGTTGTTATCGTTTGCGGCGCAGTGCGATACAGCCGATGCCCGCTGAGATCAACAATGCCCATACTCCCGGCTCAGGAACCGGAGCGGAAATCGGAGTCGGAATAGTGGGATCGCTCGCGTTATAGTTTTGCGCCCAACTCAAGCCGTCCCATGAACCGTTGAGGAGTGTGCGTCCGTCTAAACCACTGCTCGCAAATGTCCAGTTCGGCAGTGAATTGCTCGGCGCAACATCCACATAATACGCCCAAAATCCGTTGGTAAACCAGCCTTCTTGGTACGAATCGGCGGGATCGAACTTCGAGAAACCATTCTCGTTTCTGTCCAATCCTACCCCAAAGACCGCCTGATTGACAAATCCCGGAACCCACTCGCGATACAGTCGCCGATCCGATTGCAAAATGGCGGCGAGCATCTCCGCGCCCGTCGCCGCACCGTCCCAGCGATAGCCCCAAACCTGCGACTGCGGCGCACTACCCGACTTCCAATCAATGACCAGTGCGGCTTGATTCTGCCCGGTTCCTGCCCACGCTTGAATATCACTAAAGTTTACCTGCGCCCCTGCCGTCTGCATAAGCCCAAGTGCCAACGACCCAATGACCCAACAATCCAATGACCTAATAACCCAACGACTCATCTGATTTCTCCTTCGTGTATGTCACTCTACTGCAAATCGTAAGCCGAATCGTCGGGCGATAACGCCCCGCATTCCGGCTCATATTCTGTCGTCAAAAAGGCACGAACAGAAAGTTTGGCGTGTCCGTCCGCCCATACCGCGTTCGCCCCTTTGCTGTGGCGAAAATGGACTTTGCCCGCCATAAAGAGCGTATCGGAGGGCGCACGCAGATAGTTTTCACCGACTACAGGATTGCCGTATCCGCCGTCGGCAAACAGCACCGTTGCGGTGGGATCAATGATCGCGGCGAGGGTCGCGGCGGCAGTTCCGGCAAAAGTATCGCCTCCTATATATGAGGCGTTGTAGGCATAGCCCGTATAGGGACGCCCCCATGCTTGACCATGAAATTCAGGGCAAGCGTTCAAGACACCGCTCTTGGTATAGCCGCCAAGCAGTCCGAATTGGGATTGCGTCGGCGTTTGGTTCCAGCGCAGAACAAAATCCCAAGCGGTTTCGACGCCGAAATCCTCGCTATAGTAATAGGAAGGGCAAGCTGTTTCGTCATAATCCTGTGCATACATCTGCCACGCCATACCCAACTGCCGCAGATTGCTGAGGCAAGTCGTTCGCCGTGCCTTCGCCCGCGCCTGTGCAAAAACAGGGAAAAGGACTGCCGCCAAAATTGAAATGATCGCGACCACGACGAGCAACTCAATGAGGGTGAATCCGTGTTTTCGTATCGTTTTCATTCGCCCACCACATTGTAGTTGCTTATTAAGAGCAGAAGATCGGTGATGTCGTTGGTTCCATCTGTGTTGAAGTCTGCACTGTCGAGATAATCACCTACGTCTTGCGTTTGGTTGTAATGAGCAATCAAGAGAAGCAGGTCGGTAATATCTACTGCGTTGTCATTGGTGGCGTCTCCGGCAAGCAGTTCTGTATTGAGTGCGAGGAACTCAGTGGTAGCCGGGGCAATCTGAACGATTTTTGCAAGCCATTTGTCTCCTTTAATTCGGACAGTATAGGCTTGACGCGGGATATTCAGGAGAGAGAATTCTCCTTGATTGCCTACATTTGCGCTGCGTGTGAACGAATCGCCGAAGTCATCGATAAAGACAAAATTCACGGGTTGAGGTAGGGCGTTTTCGGCAAGCCCTTGCAGGAAGATATGCCCGGATATCTGTGTTGTGGAGAAACCGATCCGTGCAAAGCCGTCCACTTCGCCGCCCCGACTCTCTGCCTTAATATAGCGAATAGAAGCGAAACCCGATTCTACCAAACTGAACGCCGTGCCGCCCGCCGAACCGTCATAGAGTTCAATCGTATTGCCAACGGTTTGATTAGAGAACATCGCAGGTGTAACTGTAGGCGGAACCGGCTTTGTCCAATTCTGTTCGTTATCGAAGGCGGCGAGTGCCGTATTCCAGTGATAGGCTTGGGTCGGGAAATAACTGTCAGCGACGGGCGAGGAGTAGGAGTACCACTGAACGCCGTCGGGACTGACGCTGATGGTCACGGGTTCGCTGAAGACGTTTGGGCTGACAATGCGGACAGTATTGAGATTGCTGGTCGCTGTTATCACAGCGTTGGCACTGAAAAACGCATTGCCGAAAACGAGGAAATCTTTGCCGTACCAATGATTTGCATTGGCTGTGATCGGCGGCTCGAACTCAACAATAATTCGCCCCGTTTGCTGACCGTTGCCGAGTGTCGTGATCAGTTTGGAACCATCGGGTGCGACATTCCAAGCTCCGTACACCAGCGAACACGCAACCGGATCGGCGTTCCCCAATTCTTTGATCCATGTCGTTGGTTTGCCAAGAACCGCGTTCGGGTCGCCGTAAATTCCACTGCCAAGGTTGGCAAAATCCACGACGCGAATGGCAAAATCGGAAGCGTTCTGCGCTTCGACCTTTCCACTCAATAAACTCAACCCAAATCCAAGCAGACCGATCATTCCTTTGAGATTTCGCACGCTTTGCTTTCTCCTGTCTTGTCGCCGCTCCAAAAATGGGGCAAACAAAAAAACCATCCTGCGGTGGGGATGGTTCGACTCGGAGAGACACGAGCGAAAGTAGAATCGCTTTGCCTGCCGAGCATCGCCCCCTTTCACGCGAAGGGACTAAAATACGATGCGGTTCTGGGCGGGCATTCTGGCTTGCGGCGACATCGCTCTTCAACGATGCGCGGCTTTACAGTAGCGCGACTGCGCCGGAGTTTCACCGGACTTCCCCCTGTAAACACAGATTTCAACTGAAATCTGCTGTGATGCCACGACAGCATCACTCCCAAAACGACTATCAAGTTTTCAGTGAGGTAAAGTATAGCACAGGTTACGGCGCGAGTCAATGCCGCGCAAAAGAAAACTTCACGCTTGTTTTTCTTCCCTGCCTTAATGAATTCTTCACGCAAATTTAACAGCCTCTTAATTCGGACAAGTGCCATGATAGAAGAGTAGTAACCGAAGAGAGACAGAAGTAAGTCTTCGCCCATAAATCAAGCAAGACGGAAAAAGAGAAAACTGCTTGCTTGTATGCCACGCACTCGTTATAGAGGAGATCAACCCCATGCTGTGTCGCACTGCCCGCGCCGGTGTTATTGCCATAGGTCTGCTGTCTGTGCTGACAGCGACGGCAGCCCACGCCGCCGATTTTTCCGTGTCCGGCACCTTTGCCGCCGACAATCAAGCCGCACTTTTTGCCTTTAGCATTTCTGATCCTGCCGCGCCCGTCACCATTCGCACGCTTGGGTATGGCGGCGGTATAAATTCCAATGGAGCGAACATCAATGCTGGCGGCTTCGACCCCGTTCTTTCGCTGTTCGGCTCCGATTTTCAAGTGATCGGCTATCATGATGACGGCACTGCCGGAACAGTTCCGTCCGACCCCAGCACTGGTATAGCCGCCGATGCCGCTTGGCAGCTCTCCCTGCCGAGCGGTTCCTATTTCGTTGCCCTATCGCAGTATGACAACTACGCCGCCGGTCCTTCGATGGCAGACGGTTTTCTCTATTCCGACCCGAATTTCACGTCTCAATACGGAACACCCGGCTCGCTCTTCCTCGATTCCAGCGGCAACCAGCGCAACGGCGCATGGGCATTGGACATTACAGGAGCCATCAATGCCGCCGCCGTCCCTGAACCCGGAACCGCCGCGTTGCTACTCGCGGGAATGGCACTCTATGGCGTCTCACTGATCCGCCGCCGCAAGTAGACTATCAAGGAGAACGAAACAATGAAACGCTTGAATACACGCTCGATTTTACCGGCAACCATCTCGACACGCCGCGAATTTCTCTATGGAACCGGCTCGCTTGCGGCATTGCTGCTCGCCGACGAGGTTTCTGCTTATGCACAGGGCGACAAGTCCGGCTTGACCTCATATCCCTTCACCCTCGGCGTTGCTTCCGGTGAACCCACTCCCGATGGCGTTGTTCTCTGGACGCGCCTCGCCCCCACGCCCCTTACCGGCGGCTGGCAGTCGCGCCGTGCTGTCGCCGTTCAATATGAAGTTGCCATTGACCCCGATATGCGCCGTCCCCTCCAAAGCGGAACGGTTCTCGCCACGCCCGATATGGCGCACGCGGTTCATGTCGAACTGCGCGGCTTGCGTCCCAATCGCTTTTATTGGTATCGGTTCCGCGTCGGCAGTTACGTCTCGCCCATCGGACGCACTAAAACCGCCCCCGCGCCCGGAGAACTGCAAAATCAGTTCAAGTTTGCGTTTGTGTCGTGTTCCGATTATCAGAACGGCTACTTCGCCGCTTACAACAATATCGTCGCCGACAACCCCGATGTGATCATTCATCTCGGCGATTATCTCTATGAGTATGATCCGCAGAGTGCTTTCGCTGACCGCCGCCACACAACTTCTTCCGCCGGACCTCAGCCGGGACAATTGACCACCCTCAGCGACTATCGCAACCGCCACGCGCAGTATAAAACCGATGCGGCGTTGCAGGAGTTGCATCGCCTGTTCCCTTGGATTGTGACTTGGGACGACCACGAAACCGAAAACAACTACGCCAACGACATTGACGAGATTGACAACGGCTCACAGTCGTCTTCTGCCCAATTCCTGATCCAACGAGCCGCCGCCTACAAGGCATATTATGAGCATATGCCGTTGCGCCGCTCCTCATTGCCAGTGGGTCCCAATATGCAGTTGTATCGCCGCGTCACATTCGGGGGGTTGGCACAGTTCCATGTTCTCGACACGCGCCAATATCGCTCTGACCAACCCAACGGCGACCAATTCGGTTCGTTCCCGCTTGATTTGGGCGGTACGCTCTTGGGCGATACTCAGGAGCAATGGCTTTATAACGGCATCGAAAACTCGCCCGCCCGCTGGAACATTCTCGCACAGCAAGTGATGTTCGCGCAATTCAACTTCACTGCCGTGCTTGGCTCACCCGGCTTCAATCCCGACCAATGGGACGGCTATGGACAGAATCGCCAGCGCATTCTGGACTTCATGGCTCCGCGTGCCGCCAAAAACCCCGTCGTCATCACCGGCGATATTCATTCCGCGTGGGCTTATGATCTCAAACGCGACTTCAATAATCCGGCATCGCAGACGGTGGGAACCGAGTTTATCTGCACCTCTGTCACGGCGGATTTTCCTGTTGGCTTGGTTCCATTGGTCACGGGTTCGGCACGCGCTACGCCGCACAATAAATACTTCAACGGCTCACAGCGCGGCTATACACTTTGTACCCTGACACCCGACACATGGCGCACCGATTTCCGCGTTGTGGCAACCGCCGCCAACGGGCAGGTTGTTAACCCCAACGCCGCCGCCTCGACTGCCGCCTCGTTCGTTGTCCAGAACGGTGTGCCGGGGGCAGTCCGCCTCTAACCTCTTCGCTCTTCCCTCGAACTACAAACGCTCTTGCTCGACCATCACCGAGCAAGGGCGTCTTTATATTACGGAGAGAAACGCGAGGGAATCGTCTTTGGCTTATCCTCCGGCGGCGGCAGTCCGCGACCCACCCGCCTCGCCGCGCCCTGCCGCCCCCGCAGCGTGGTACGTCATTGCAACATCGAAAGCACAATCCCGACGATCTTCTCCACGTCCGCGAGATAATAGAAGTCGTCGTCAAGCATTGCGTCCACTCCCCGAAGTCGCAGAAACTTCCACACCTCGCCATTCGTCACCACCCCGTACAGCGTTTCTCGCGTGATGCCTTCCTGCACGTTGAAAATCTGCGCCGCAACCAACTCGGCAAGACACTGCGGAATACCCGCAATGATGTCCTCCTTCTTGGCCTCCACAATTGAAACCACCGGAGCCTGAATATCAATCGCAAGCGGTCCGAGCGCGAAAAGGAAATCGCAATAGCCCGACAAACCCCGTGCCTCATCCACCTTGAATTCCACCCCCGAAAACAGACTCGCTTGCTCGTGATTTTGATCATATACCTCCGCGAGAATGGGCGCGATGATATATTCGGAACGCGCTTTCTCCGAGCGGCTCCGAAGTCCAAGCGGCGCACGTCGTCGCAAGGTCTCACGCAGAAAATCAGAGATCGGAACAGGCGGTACAGCGGCAAAAAGCGCGGCTTGTTCTGCGATCATCAATCCATACTCATTTCGCAGTTGATGCAGGGTAAACGTATTGTATGCCATCGGGCGGGTTCCTCCATGACGGGTTTGGAGTCAGTATACCCTGCTCACGGGCGCGTAATTTTCAGCACGCGGCTGCCCTTTTCGCGTCCCGTGTCGGTCACGGTATAGACCTTGAGCAAGGCAGTGTTGCCCGCAGTCAGCAAGCCTGCATCTGTCTCGAAAATTAGCGGCTGACCGAACTTTACGCTCCCCACAACCGTCTCGTTGCGCCCGTCATACGCCGGATCGGGAGCCGTGCGGAGACTATAATCGTATACGTCTGCACTTTCCGATGCCGCCCATGTGAGGATGGCTTTCTTTTTCACATCGTTCTATGTAATCGAGGGGTTGACGGGCTGTGCGGCAGGTCAGGTGGCGTTGTATACTGCGGAATGTTGTTCAAGAGCGGGGAACCGACGGGCAGGCAGGCGGCGCGGAACTGCGCTATCTTGCTTTTGAGGGTCGTTTTAAGGGTATTGCGGGTAACGATATTGCTTTGCAAGGTATTGATGGCGGGAATGACGGCACCGATAGCGGCGACGAGTACGGCGCGGTCTGACGTAAAGGTCACAAACGGGTATCCGCCTCTCAATAACAACGGAGCGGCTCCCAAGACGGCGTTGACTTGTGTCCAGTGAGCAATAAACTCTTGCATTTTAGGCGGATAGATGGCAAAAGAAATCTGCGGCATAGTTTTGTCTGCTTTCTGCCCAATTTCGTGCGTTCAATGGCAATTTTTTATTCTGTCAAGGCATATTTTTATAATAAAGTGCGTCGTATACTGCTTCAAGAATTTGACGTTTAGACAAAATTGAGCGTTAAATCAGAGCCTCGGAGCAGTTCCATGAGATTGAGAAGCACTTCTCAAAATGATTACAAGGAATTTATGGCACGTTGCCTCAGCGAGCGGGCTATACCCAACTTGCTATTAATTCTTTGTAATTTTCCAACAGAGAGTTTTCAATCTCATTGGCAGTCTCTTGGGCTACAACTCGAAGCGCGAAGAGGCTTAAATTTGTCTAAACGTGAATTAATGAATCCTTCACGCAAATTTACTCTGTTCCAGGGCAAGCGCATCTAAATTCAATTCAACGAGTCACAACAATTCTCAATGATGAGAAGTATCCCCCTTTCTATCTCAAAAAAATCTGCTGCAATTGGTTGCTTGCCCATCCGACTGTTCACGATTTTTTGGTTTCTCTGTTAAATTTTGAGATGCAAAGGTCAAAAAATTAAGATGCGCTTGTTGCGTGGAAACCGCTATTCGTCAGTCAGCGTGATTTTTAGCAAATACTTCAAGGCTCTTTGCCAGGTCGCTCCAGCATAAATCTTGTTTCCAAAAACACTAAAATTTACGCTGACTGACTATTAGTGGGTCATTTGTCACGGTAACCGACATAATTTTGAGATTGGATGCGCCGGAATTTATGTCGGAATTCAAAGCAAGTGACCCATTAGGTGTGTCCTGTCCCTACTTGATAATTTTCAGAATATCACGGAATTCCGGTGTT
>CAZPZP010000101.1:0-9390 GCA_964591025.1 uncultured Chthonomonadaceae bacterium | reverse complement strand
GAAGCGGTCAAGGCGCAACAGAAGCAACTTAACGCCAAAGACGCGAAAATCACAGAGTTGGCAGCCAAAAACGACAAACTCGAAGCCCGCCTCGATGCCATCGAACGCGCTCTCGTTGCACTCAAAGCCAACCGATAGGCAAGAAAATGATACAGTGACGCCGAATCTTCCGGTATACTCTCCGGTATATTCGGCGTCGTTTGCTGTGACCGCACTCTCATTCCGTTCAATCTTATGCTTATCAATTCACTCACGCCGCGAGAGCGGCAGGAACACTGGGAAATCCATCATCTCGCGGATTGGGCGGCAAAATCCGCACACTCCAAAGGGCGCGAACGTCCCGAAGAACCGGATGCCGTTCGGACTGCGTTTATGCGGGATCGGGATCGCGTTCTGCACTCCAAAGCGTTCCGCCGCCTCAAGCACAAAACTCAAGTCTTTATTGATCCCGAAGAAGATCACTTTCGCACACGCCTGACCCACACCCTCGAAGTGACTCAGATCGCTCGCACCATCGCCCGCGCCCTGCTTCTCAACGAGGATTTGACCGAAGCGATTGCCCTTGCTCACGATTTGGGGCATCCGCCATTCGGTCATGCGGGCGAAGAGGCTCTCGATGAAGCGTATCGCGAATGGGTTCCCGATGCGGGCTTCAAGCACGATGAACAGAGTCTGCGCGTCGTGGATATTTTGGAATCGGGGACAGGCGAAACCTTCCCCGACGAAACGGGCAACGCTCCACTCGGCTTGAATCTCACATGGGAAGTGCGGAATGGGATCGCTCACCACAGCAAGGGACGCAAAGACCTTACCGATACTACAGTGGAACGCGCTGCGACTCTTGAGGGCAAAGCGGTACGAATCGCCGACAGAGTCGCCTATATCAATCACGATATTGACGATGCCATTCGTGCCGGTGTGATCAAACCCTCGGATTTGCCGCGTGAGCAACTCGAACTCTTGGGGCGAACGCACAGCGAGCGAATTTCAACGATGGTTCTCGATATTGTGCAGAATAGCGAAGGGCGTCCGGCAGTAGAAATGTCACCAAAAATCGCGAACGCTACCGACTTCTTAAAAGAGTTTTTGTTCGAGCGTGTGTATTGGAATGCCTCGACAGGCAATCAGGACTTGCGAAAATCTCAGCACGTCCTTCGCGCTCTTTTTCGGCTCTATATGGAGCAGCCGGAACGCATGACGGGAAATGCCACACTGCGCGAACTCACAACGGAAGATCGGGCACAAATTGTCTGTGATTATATCGCTGGAATGACAGATCGATATGCCGTGACGTGCTTTGATCGCCATTTTGTGCCAAAAGGGGTACGCGGCTTGCGATATTAGTGTCAAAAGAGGGCAAAATAAATTGTTTTCGCCCCGCCAATCATAGAGTTATGGTATAATAACACTCAGCAGGGAACGATGAACTCCTTGGAATTCGTCTGTTTCCCCTCGCCGCACCAGCGCGAACTCTCGAAATCTTCGAAGTTACGGGCAGCGGCATCGGAGGGTTCCTGTCACCGATGAAAACGAGCCTCAAGTGTTCGTGTGGACAGCGCGTAGCGCGTCGTGATGTGATGCAGCAGGGTTTCTATATGCAGCACGTCAGTCCCAGTTTCGTCTATGTCAAGTTCCGTTGCTCCCGTTGTAAAAAACTGGGGCAGCAATTCGTCAAGCAAGAGGAATGGGAGGACGGTTTGCTTAATGAAGCGACCACCGAACATACCGCTGAGGAGCAAAAGCGATTCGCCGAGATGGGAAGTATCTCTTTGGAAGAGATGAAACAATTTCATCTTTCGTTAGAGAGAGCCGACTCCGTACGCGAACTGCTGACGGACGAAACAGGATAATCTGCACACTAAAATAGACGAGGGAGAAGCCAAAACTGGCTTCTCCCTCTTGGTTTTTGGGGAGTAATCCCCGTTCTGACATTGCGAAACCCACCTGCGTGAGTTCAATGCAGGAGTCCGCCTGTGCGGACTTTGCAACGTCAGAACGGGGCTTTAGCCTCGCACTCTGTCACATACGGAAGCGTTCGTAAAAGAACGTGTTGTAGATGAGTGTACCGATTCCGATTACGGTAAAGAACGAAACTAAGGCGTTCTTGAGTCGTAATGCGCCGTCCGGATTCCAATCGGGCAGCAGATAAAGCAAGCCCGATACCGCCAGCAGACAGCACAGGCGCAAACAGAACCGTCCGATGAGTTTCAGCACAGAACCACGCTTCATTCTTCACCTATCAGGGCTTTAGTCTTCCTCTGTTGGCATCTTCGCCAGTTCCTCTTCTGCGTCCAGCCGATCCGTAACGGGCGTATCGGAAAGCAATTTGCCATCCCTGAATCGAACGATTCGCGAGGCAAAACGGGCAATTTCCTCTTCGTGCGTGACGATAACCACTGTTTTGCCTTCTTGATTCAACTTTTGGAAAATCGCCATGATTTCGCTGCTGGTACGCGAGTCGAGATTTCCTGTCGGTTCATCACCAAAGATGATCGGCGGGTCATTGACGAGGGCGCGGGCAATGGCGACACGCTGCTGCTGTCCCCCCGAAAGTTCGTTGGGCTTATGATGAATACGATCCCCTAATCCCACCGTTTCCAGACATCGTTTGGCAGTCTGTTCGCGGTTGCGGGCGTTGCTGTAGAGCATAGGGAGTTCGACGTTCCGCAGAGCGGTTGTGCGCGGGAGCAGATTGAACTGCTGAAACACAAACCCGATTTTGCGGTTGCGAATCTCGGCGAGTTGATTGTCATTGAGTTTGGCGACTTCAATGCCGTCCAAGCGATACGAGCCTTTGGTCGGCTTATCCAGACACCCAATGAGGTTCATAAACGTGGATTTGCCGGAACCCGACGGACCCATGATCGCCACGAACTCGCCGCGAAACAGCGTCAGCGTGACGCCGCGCAACGCCCGTACCTCCTGCGTTCCCATCCGATAAATTTTATAGACATCATTGACTTCGATTAAGGCATCCGCCATGAAATTGCTCCAAATTCAAGAAGAGGAGAAAAGGAGAGAATGAACCACAGGGAACACTGGGAACACAGGGACAATTCAGAAATTCTCTTTGGCATTTTGAATTGTTTTTCGTGTTGCTTTCGTGTTCTTTTGTGGATCGTCTTTGCTTTTCTCCTCTTCTCCTTTTCTGCACTAAGGTTCTACTTGCGCTTCGCGAGAGCCGCCATGAAATCGTCCATGCGCTTTTTTGCTTGCGGGCGCATTGCCTCGATGAAAAGTGTGTCGGGATTGAGCGGATTATAGCCATTTTTGGGTGGTTCCGGCATTTTGAAACCGCCGCCAGGACCACCGCCACCGGGACGACCTCCGCCTCCGCCTCCGCGTCCGCCCCACGGCATCTGCACAGACTGCATTTCCTGAACCTGATTCATATTCAGAACAGAAGAGAGCTGCTTGACGACACCTTTGGCTTGATCATCGGCCATCGCGGGTTTATTGCGCCAACTTTTGAGAAGAGCAAGAACCGATGCAGACTGCTTTTTATCCAGACGTGTCGCCGAGTCTTTGTCAATCTCTTGGATTTGGTAGACGGCTTTGCTCAGATTGGTGAGGTTCTTGCTGTTTTCCATCCACTTCATGAATTTTTTCAGTTTCGCTTGCATCTCAGGGGGCATACCGCCGCCCGGAGGCTGTGCAAAGGCAGCATTCGAAAGTGCCAACGCGCCGACGGTCAGCACAAGCGCGGCTCCACGCCGCAGAGTGGTCATCAAGTTCATTCGATTCCTCCAAAAAAAGTTCGCGTCTCACAGTTTGGATGAGTACAGTTCGTGAGACGCATAGGGCGATTACTCGTAACGCAGTGCATCAATAGGATTAAGTTTGGACGCTTTCATTGCGGGATAAAAGCCGAAGAAAACGCCGACCAATGCCGAAAATCCAAACGAGATCAGAACAGGCTGCATTGACAGGGTTGTTTCCCAGTCGGGTTTCAGCCTCGGCAGACCGTAGAGCGTGAAGATGATTCCGAATATCACGCCGATCAGTCCACCTGAAAGCGACAGGAGCAGTGCCTCCATCATAAATTGTGTTAGGATATTGAAGCGTTTCGCACCGATTGCCTTCCGAATGCCGATCTCGCGGGTACGTTCCGTAACGGAGACGAGCATAATGTTCATGATTCCGATGCCGCCGACCATCAGGGCGACTGCCGCCAAACAGTTGATCAACTGCTCGAAGTCCGCCGCTTGTTCACTGCTGGTCTGCGCCGCCGTTCCCGCGTTGAAGATGATGACGTCGCCGGGCTTGCCCGTTCCGATCTTATGTTTTTTGCGGAGTGCGGCATCAACTTCGTCCTGCGCCTTTTGCATCAGGGCTTCACTGCGTCCCTGAACGCTCATACTCGACAAAACCAAATCGGTTCCAAAGAGCCGCCGCAGGGCAGTGGTCACAGGGACATAAATGCGGTCATCTTCGTTGAAAAAGCCTCCTCCGCCACGCTCCTTGAATCGCCCGATGACCTTGAAATTCAAGCCTTTGAGATAGACACGTTTGCCAATCACAGAGCCGCTGTCGAACAAATCTTTATACGCGGTATGACCCAAAATGCAGACCATACGCTTGCCTTGTACGTCGGTGTTCGTGAAATACTGTCCCTCGGTAAACTCGAATTTGCGGATAATGGGAAAGTCCGCGCCTGTGCCATAGATCGTCGGATCGGCGTTGCGGCTGCCCGCTTTGGCTTGCAGCCGCCCGCTCTTCTCAGGTGATACGCGCCGAACTGCCGGGCAGTTTCGCAAGATATAGGCGGCATCTTCGAGTTTGAGGGTCGAAACGCTGCCAAAACTGACCCCACTGCGGCTGGAACGCCCCGGAATTACGCTCAATGTTGTGGTTCCGAGCCGCTGAAATCGCTTCATCGAGGCATCCCGCGAACCCTGTCCCAGCGCGACGGCGACAATCACCGCTCCCACGCCGAAGATGACACCCAAGGTTGTTAGGAACGAACGCAGTTTATTGGAAGCCAATCCGCGAAAGGCGGACATAATATCTACAAGCATGGTTTTGATGTCCTCTTGCGAGGGAACAGGGAACAGGGAACAGAACAATGCAAATCTGAATCCACGAAAGAACACGAAATCAACACGAAAAAATTCAGAACTTAATCTCTTGAATTGTTCTTCGCGTCCTGTGCTTCTTTGTTGCGGAATTGTCCTGTTCCCTGTTCCCTGTTCCCTTTCTTAGCGTCTGCCCGGTCCGCGACTGCCGCCGCCGAACGGATTGCCGCCCGATGTGGGAGGCGTGGGTTCGATGGTCTGCGTAATCACTTTGTCGCCAACTTTCAGCCCGCTGATAATCTGAGTGTTATCGTTGCCGACGAGACCGGGTTCGATTTTGCGCTTTTCTGGCTTCACGCCGACGAAGATAGCGGGATCGATTTCGGAGTCTTTTTCGGCGGGAGCAACTTTGCCCCCGGCGGGAACCTCGACATAGGAAGTGCCTTCGGCGTCGTCGGTTTTGATCGCTTCGTTCGGGACGGCAACAACATTCTCTTCCCGCTTGATGATAAACTCGCAGGTGGCGTTCATACCGGGTTTGAGCAGTTTGAACTTCATTTCGCTGTTGTCTACTTCAACGCGCACATGGAATGTCGTGACGTTTTGCTCGACAACGGCTTGCGGATCGACTTTGATCACTTTGCCCTCGAACGGAGCCGTCGAATACGAATCGAAGGTGACATCCACCGTCTGATTCATTTTGATGGTGGCAATATCGGTTTCATCAACCTGCACGTCCACATACATCCGGGACGTATCGCCCATTTGCACGATGGCGGTTCCGGCGGAGTTGAAGGACATACCGGACGAAATCAGCGTGCCTTCTTCGAGATATTTCTTCAGAATGACGCCGTCTGTCGGAGCAGCGACTGTCGTATCGCGATACTGGTCTTCCGCGTTCTTATAGGACGCCGTGGAGCGTGCCGTCTGCGCTTTTGCCTGAGCGATTTGGGACAGGCGAATGCCGTTGTTGATCTGCTCGGCTTGGGCTTGCTTGAGCCGTGACGCCGCCGTGAGGATTTCCGCCTGAGCGCGTTGGTAGTCGGCAAAAGCGGCATCAGCAGACTGTTTTCGCATAATCACGTCTACTTGACTGGCTTCGGCTTGGCTGACCTGCGCCTGTGCCTGTCGAATGCGGGCTTCCTGCGTGCGAATATCCGCCTCGAATTCCGGTTTGATAACGCTGTAGCGTTCTTTGGCATTGGTCAAGGTTGCAACGGCGACTTGATAAGTGGCTTCTGCTGAATCGACATCCGACTGCGCGATAAAGCCCTTGTCAAGCAGACTTTTGCGGCGATTCATCTGCAATGCCGCGTTTTTCAGATTGGCTTCGGCTTGGCGCAAGGTCGCTTGTGCCTGTGCATTGGTCGTCGGCTGGGTCGCCGATTTCGTCTGAATGAGCCGCTCTTTTTCGACGGCAAGGGTGGCGCGGACACTCGCCAGAGCCGCATCGGTCAGAGATTGCTGAGAACCGGACTGACTTTTTGCCGACTCATAGCGTGCCTTTGCCGCCGCCGCCGAGGCTTGAGACGAACGCAATGACGCTTCAGCGATGGTAATGCTGACGGCGGTTTGCGCCTTCATCAGTTCCAACTCTTGGGTAGTCTGATCGATTCGGGCGCGGTTCGAGTCGATGTCGGCGCGTGCGGAGTTCAGCGACATCAGCGTATCGGACGGATCGATCTGCGCGATAGTCTGCCCTTTTCTGACAACGTCGCCATCTTCAACGTCAATTTTGATGACTTTGCCGCCCGCACGACTTTTGATGTCAATGGTGCGCCACGCTTTGAGCGTGCCGGTTGCCGTGACGGTTTTTTTGACCGTCTCTTCGCTGATGGCTGCCACGCGATACTGAATTTGGGGCTGCGCGTCTTTGGATGCCTTGAAAGCGCGGGCAATGAATGCGCCGCTAGCAATCAGGATCGCCAGAGTTGCAACGATAAAAAAGGAGCGTTTCCACATAGTCAGGGCTTCCTTTCGCCGGTGGAAGAGGGCGTTCCCTGAGCGGACTCAGGTTTTTTCGCCGCAAAAAATGAGGGTGAATTGGTACGGAGCGAAGTCACACGCGGAGACCTTGCTCCCGGAACGCGAGGGATATAGTCCACGTCGTTTGTGCCGATAGCGCGTTGGAGTCGGGCATCGGCGATATAGAAATCATAGACGGTCTGCACATTGTTGACCTGTGCCGTGACAAGCTGAACCTGTGCGTTGAGAACATCGAGAATGGTCGCCACACCGTTGGTTTGCCGGGCGATTGCCGCTTGATAGTTGAGATCGGCGGCTGCCACGGCTTTTTGACTGGCATTATAACGGAAACGCGCCTGTTCGCGCACCTTGAACGATTGTTCGAGATTCTGGCGGATATTCTGCTGAATGAGGTCGAGCTGCCGCTTTTCCGCTTCGAGATTGGCTTTGTTGGCATTGACCTGTGAGCGGGCGGCAAATCCATCGAACAGGGGATAGGAGAGATTCACGGTAAAAACGCGGGTTTCGCCGTTATTCGGCTGAAGCTGCACCCCCTGCTGAATGTTGGCACTGAAACTCAGTCCCGCGTCCAACTGCGCCAATCTGACGCTGTAGCCTTGCGCGTTGATACGCTCCTGCTGCTGTTTGAGGTCGAGGCGGTTGGCGTATGCGAGGTCAACATACTCTTCGAGACTGCCTTCGCCTTTGGGAGACGGCGGCGGAACGGTCTCCTGCGCCGGAGTGATCGGGTCATAAGTGGCAACGCCCATCACATTTCTGAGGGTCGCCTGTGCCACATCGAGATCGGCTTGTGCCTGTAATTGTTCGACTTCGGCGTTGGCGAGATCGGCTTCGGCTTGCAGGGTATCGGACTGTGCCGCATTGCCGACGGCGACTTGAGTCTTGATCGCTTCCAAATTCTTGATTGCTCGCTTGACCTGTTCATCACGAACACGAGCGAGTTCGCGGGTACGAAGGAAGTTATAATAGGACTCTGTGACATTGAGAATGACGGCTTGCCGCTCATTGCCGAGTCCGTATTCGGAGGCAAAGGCACTGCGGCGGGCTTGTCCGACACGCGCATCACGCTGCCCCGTATCGAGGAGTAAGAAACTCGCCACCACGTTGTCTTGGCGGTTTTCACTGACGGCGTTGCCGGTGATTGCCTGTCCGCCGATAAAGAAAGTTCCCCCCGGCTGTCGGTTATAGTTGTATCGAAATGAGGGAGTGACCTGCGGATAGTATTGTGAGCGTGCATTCAGTAGTTGTGCGCTGGCGGCGTCGGTCTGTGTTTTGCTGATGGCGATAGAGTTCTGACGCTGTAAGCCAATTCTGACCGCCCGTTCAAGTGTGAGTGGCTTGCCGGTGTCGATATCTACGGGTTCGCCGAGAATAGGATTTTGGGGCAAACCATAGCGTTGTTGAGCGGGAGTCTGTCGCGCTTGCCCGTCTTTTTTGGCGGCGGCACTGCCGTTTTCATCTGGGGGAGGCGGGGTTTGGGCATACGCCGTTGTCCACAGCCCGAAGGCGGCGGTGGAGAGACTGAGAGAGCGCAGGCAGGAAATTCGAGTCATGGAACCAATTCCTTTCCAATCCGGTGAAAGTGGGTATTCCGCAGGAGCGCGTCCTACGGAAGAGGGGCGCAAACGGTGCGGTTGCATTGCTTGACGCAGTGCAGTCCTTTGCGTTTCGCCGCTTTCGTCTGAACAGTACAGACGGTGAAATTCTTCATAGGCAACAGGCATTATTCTGTCTCTTCTATATGGCGGCTGCCGCGCACGCGCCGTGCCATCAAATCCACAACCGAGGCACTGTTTTCGCTTGTTGTCTCTTCGCGGACAAGGGGCGGCGGCTCCATCTTGCAGAAATTCATGTTGCCCTCCTCGAAGCGCAACTGCTCGGCGATTGCGGCGAGTGTCTCCAAACCCTGCATGACCGATTCGCGCTCGGACGCATCGAGACGTTCCCAAATGGCGCGGTGGCGTGCATTGCTCCGAGATTCGGCGATTCCGCTCACGTCCATACCAGTTTTGCTTAATCGTAATCGGACAACGCGCCGATCTGTCGGGTCGGCGATTCGCTCTGCCAGTCCGCGTTTGACGAGGCGTTCGGCGAGCTGTGTCACTGTAGACTGCGAGACAAGGAGCCGTTCACTCAAATCTTTCATAGTTGCTTCGGGCTGATGGCGCACCGTCCAAAACAGGCGCATCTGTGCCAATGGAAGCTCGTCGAGTGCGGCAATCGGTTCATCCTCGAACATCATCGCCCGCATGACACGGAAAAACACAAGACCAATCGGAAGCATATCCGACTCGTGCTGTTTATCGTGAGTATGGGGCGTACTGTCCTGAGGCATAAGGCGAATTTCCTGACAATTTTATATATTAAACCGGTTGCATAGGTCGGGTAC
>CAZPZP010000100.1:0-9427 GCA_964591025.1 uncultured Chthonomonadaceae bacterium | reverse complement strand
ATTTCGTCCGTAGGACGGCTGTTTTTGAGTCGGGTACGTTCTTGTACCCGACTTATGCAAGAGGTCTATTCTTTTTTGACGTTTAGACTAAATTGAGCCTTGAATCAGAGATGCGGAAGAGATTTTCCCATCTCATTCGCCGCCTATTGGACTTCAATTCGAAGCGCAAAAGAGGCTTAAATTAGTCTAAACGTGAACCTAACTGACTACTAACGAGTATCTCTCTCTCATTTTCAACCCATGAATCGGGGTTACTTAACGCCCCAATCACCCAACAACCTGAGTAGAGAAATTTCTTTCGCGGTGATAAGAGGACGGATATTTACGGAGCGACAATTTGAAGATGCTTAACGAGAAATTGTGCGGAACGCTTTAGCTCCTCCATGCCGTTGACGCCGTCCTCGATAGAGACCCAGCCGTCGAAGCCAACGCCGCGCAGTGTCGCGAAAATCGCGTCGAAGTCGTTGACTCCGGTTCCGATTTCGCCGTGAATGAGTTGGGTATAGTCGGTGATGCCCTGCGAAATATCCACGCCGGGACGCGGACGCCGATCTGAAGCGTGCATCGTGACGACGCGGGACTTGACTCGCTCCAACAGTTCGAGTGGGTTTTCGTTGGCGAGCAGCGTGTTCGACGGATCGAAATTGACACCGAACTGCGGACTATCAATTTTCTCTACAATCTCGCAGAAAATCTCCATCTTTTGGGCAAATTCGGGATAGTCCCAATAGTTGTCCTTGAAATGATTCTCCATCGTCAGAACGATTCCCTGATCGGCGGCAAAGGGCAACAGTTCGCCAATACATTCCACAACCCAAGCGACGCCCTGCTCTCTCTTCACTTCGGGGCGACGCTGACCACTCAGAACGCGGCACGTCGAACCGCCCAGCGCGGCACTGACGGCGATCATCTGCTTCTCTTTGTTAACTTCCGAAGCGCGGTGATTGGTGTCCGGCGAAGTGAAATCGGGCGAAGCGCAGAACATCGGCATCACAAACCCTGCTGCGTCGAGTGCCGCTTTGACTTCTGCGAGATAGTTCGGCTCGAAACTCGTGAGGAAGCCGGGATACATCTCCAAGCCCGACACACCGAGCGGTTTCAACTCCGTTTCTGCTAGAGCGATCCAATCGAAAACGCTCATGGTGCGATGCACGCACAATTCATCCATATAACACTTGGGAAACGCGGCGAGTTTCATTTGACGAGTCCTTTTTTGCAAGATACTCAATTCTACCCCATAGGAAAATTCCCCCAAAAAAATCTTCCCCATTCCGCGCAAAATTACGGTAAGATTCTGCACCGCTCTGCGACACTTTTTGTGTGAGGTCGCCGTCGTCAGCAGTGGAAGCATTTATCCAACACCATCCCCAAGGAGAGAAAACCCTATGGTCGCCGCACCCGAATTGTTAGCCAGCCTGCAAGCCGATTGTCCCCGTAAAGAGTTGCTAGAGGCAGTTCAAACTGTCGGTCACGCCGTTTCAGGACGCTCCGCACTGCCCATTTTGAGCCACATTCTGATCAAAGCCGAAAACAATGGACTGCGCCTGATCGCCACCGATCTCGAACTCGGAATTTCCTGCCGTATCGCCAACGCCCAAATTCGCGAAGTGGGCGCATTGACCGCTCCCGCACGCACTCTGACTGAAGTCTTGGCGAACCTGCCTGATAAAGCCGATGTCGCGATCTCGGTGGACAAAAGCCATACGGTGCGCGTCAAAAGTGAAAAGTCGGATTATAAAATTCTCGGTCTGCCCGCCGAAGAGTATCCCAACCTGCCCGATGTCACGGACGCTGTCGCGTTTGCACTGCCGCAAACCACGCTGAAAGAGATGATTCGGCAGACCGCGTTCGCCGTTTCGCCCGATGACAACCGCCCGATCCTCACCGGAATTTTGATGGTGTTCGACGGCGAAACCCTGAAATTGGTCGCTACGGATACCCACCGCTTGGCAGTCAAAACCGCCATCATCAAAGACGGGCGCGGTTCGCAGAACGCCATTGTGCCGGCACGCGCCATGAACGAATTGACCCGTTTGCTTTCCGATGCGGAAGGCGATGTACAGGTCGCGCTCTCGAACAATCAGGTGCGGTTTTCGCTGCCCGGTGAGGCAGAGGTTCAGATTGTGGCGCGGCTGATAGAGGGGCAGTTTCCGAATTTCCAGCGCGTGGTTCCGCAAGAGTTCCACAAACGACTGCTGATCCCGACACAGCCGTTATTGCGAGCCGTGCGCCGCGCCCATATCGTCGCCCGCGAAAGTGCAAACCGCGTGGTGTTCCGCACCGATGGCGATAAATTGGTGATCACGGCGGAAAGTCAGCAAGTCGGCAACGCCCACGAAGAGATCGAATTGACGGTGCGCGAAGGCGATGATGTGGAGATCGCGTTCAATGCGAAATACCTACTCGATTTACTGAACGTCCTCACCGAAGAGACCTTGACAATGGAACTCTCCGAATCGCTCAAGCCCGGTTTGGTGCGTCCTGTCCCCACGCCGCCCAAAGACAGCGAAACCAACCCGCTCACTCTGACGCCGGATTATCTCTGCGTTTTGATGCCGATGCAGATCGTTTAGGTCACGATGCGGCAATTAGTTCTATATTTCTTCGCCCGCTGTGTCCTTTTGTACACAGTGGGCGAGGCAATTTGTGCATTTTATTAATAGTCAGTCAGCGTAAAGTTTAGTTTTTTTAGAAACAAGATTTATGCTGGAGCGACCTGGCAAAGAGCCTTGAAGTATTTGCTAAAAATCACGCTGACTGACTATTACGCTTCTGGATAGAATAAAAAGAGGATGCCTACTTCCTATCGGAAACGCCGAACGCACCCATCCATGCAAAGCCCTGTTTGGATACAGGGAGGCGACTATTCGGAAGTAGACCAATTACACTTTTATTATACGTTATTGCAGTATAATCTGCACCTTTTTGTGTGTGCAAGGCAATTTTGTTCGTAAAATTTTCCTTGACCGCAAAAATGAAGAATATCTAACCCCTCTCAGCAAGTAGGGGAAGGAAACTTCCTTCCCCTCAAACACGTCCCTATATACAAGTCTCGTCTCAAATTGCCGACAACTGAATATGCCGTTTGGTTTGGGTTGCTCGGAGTATAGGGGACAACAGACACTTTTCTATGAGGTAGCAAGCGCAATGCCGGATTATTCTCTCAGTACAGACAGTTGGGATTTGCACCGCCGCGCCGAACGTGACCGCCAACGGCACAACGACAAAGTCAAAGAAGTCATCAAAAAAAATCTTGGCGACATCATCAGCCAGCAGGACATCATCACGGCGGACAACGGCAAAATCGTCAAGATTCCGATCCGAGGGTTGGAACTGCCCCGTATCCGCTTCGATATCTCAACGAAAATTTCTAAAAGTTTTGTCCCCTTTTCTGCTTCTGTTTCGTTATATTATTGAGGGATTATTTTGCCTTCGCTGTGGTTGCTTTCTGAATGAAAGGCACAACGCTTATGACGGCGATGATCACAGAAGATATTCGCAAGCGTGTTTTGTATCTGCTCTCTCGGCAAGGAAGGAGGGACGATATTGAAGACGCCCTGCAAGAAGCTTGTCTGCGCTACTATACTTCCGCTCCATAATGTTCAGACAAACAAGCACAAATTGCATGGCTCTATTGTGTTGCCCGCAACATCGTGCGTGACACTTTGCGCTTCAGTCTGAAACACCCGGCGTGTACTTTGGAAGAAGTCAATTTCGGCGTGTTGCCTATGAACGATACGACGATTGACAGAATTGTATTCTACGCTCTTATCGCTTCGTTGAGCAGAGAAGATCGAACTATTCTCATGCTAAAGGGACAGGGCTACACAAACAACCAAATTGCTCTGTATGTTGGTCTTTCTATAGAAGCGACCAAAAAGCGCGTTCAAAGGTTGAGACTACACCTTGTTGCTCTCATTTCTCACTGAATTGAAGGAGAAACTTTTATGATGAATCGAAAAAAACTCTTTATTGGCGGTTTTGTTTCAGCAACGCTCGCCGCTTTGATTGCCCCGGCTTGTTTATCAGCATTTACCTGTGAGATTTATGGTACTCCTGCTCCTCCTACTAATGTTTCGCTGGGTACCGCCTATAGTTTACAGGTTCGTGTCGATGCTGATTCTAGTTACTATGCGAAAGCCTGTGCGGTCTACTCATCTTCCAGTCTCAATGGTACATACACCAAACATGGCGATTGGTCATTTTCAGGCTACAATCAAACTGGTGTTCATACGTTTAATGTTGCAAATTACGCGTCTGGCAGTTACTGGTGGAGAGGAAGAGGGTGGCGCATTCCAGGCGGCACAGGCAGTTATGTAGATAGCAGTCCCATTGGAGCATTTACAACGCCTTAATAGAATATAGCACATTACACTCAATACCTGTAGTAACAGTTCAGGGTTGTTGGAGTCAACTGCTAAAACCGCCGATTTACCTTCTGCGTCGAGATTGGAGCAGGAAGCCGAAAGGCATTGTTGAGCGAAAATTCCGATAACTGTGAACAGTTGCTACCTGTATTGAGTGTAATGTGCTATATCGCATTAGTCTGCTGAAAAAGTCTTTCCTTCCTTGCTTTTCGACCTTTGTTCGGCATTTTTCTGCAACTCTAACGGTACTCAAATTCGCCTCAGTGAGATAAAAAGTAAAACAAGGAAAGACTTTTTCAGCAGACTAATGCGATATAGAATCCCAAGAGAAAACTAATGAAGATCAAACTATTTGTTTTGAGCTGTTTTGCAATGTTGTTGCTTCCTGCATTTGCTCAACAAAAATCCGTAATCGATCAACAAACGGGTTATCGCATCGAATATGAGCGAATTATCAACGGCAACAGGCGCAGTGCTATTCTTTATCGTAGAGGTGCAATGTTCCGTCAAGAAGAGCGTATTGGCTTGGGTAAACAGGCAGAAACTTTAGTAGAATTATATGATGCACAATTACCTCCCATGATATGGTGGTACAGTCCCAAAGACAAACAGGCAAATCCTACTCTTGACTTTATTCTTGACACATTGGGTACAATGGTTGCAAAAGAAGGAGAAGTCTCTGTCAAAAAACGGTTTTCGATCCCGGCTCATGCAGTGATTGATGGAAATTCCAGTATACAGATTCGTCCGTCGTTCTCTCCTCATCATATCAAGGACAATGATCGTATCTTATGGACAAAGCAGGGAGAGGAGATGCTCCTCGGAATGCGCTGTATCCGATATTCAGGCAAACCCGATCCCAAGTACAAACGCAAAGAACAAAGTAGTCTTGTCGCTTGGGTGGAGCCAAACACAGGATTGATCTTGAAATCCGAAGTTCGGATGAAAGAGTCCGCCTCTTCGCTTGCACCGCCGCACATTACGCGCTATCGCGTGATCTCAATTAAGCCGTTGTCGCCCTCCATCACACGCCGATTTTTCCAGTTGCCGAAGGGAGCAGTCGCCAACGTCCCGGAAATGTTCGATAAGGTCAAACTTCCTGAGGGTGTGAAGAAGCGGCGTCCACCTTACTCTGACCCAACGATTGTTAAGACAGGAATGGGGTTCAAATGAGAACACGATTTTTCAATGCCCGAATGATGACTGCTTCCAGCATTATCGCAGTATTGTCTATTCACGGAGGAGGCGTAGGAGCGCAAACGGCACAGAAACAGTCGGCATCAGCTTCGCCTTGGGAGCAGGACAAGCGTTTCAGTGCTGCCGTTTCTGTGCCTTTCTCCAAAACCAAACAGCCAGAACCGCTTGCCGCTTCCCTTACGCAATGGTCGCAGTCGAGTGGCGTCAAACTTCTCGCTGTACCGTCACTGGGTGACCGACGGGTGTTTGTCTGCGCCAAAAGCGTTCCCTTGAAACGGCTGTTGCTGGCGTGTGCCGATGTGTTCGGCGGCTGGTGGCAGTCGGCGGACGAGGCAAAAGCAATCGCACCATTCGACGGCGATTATCGCCTTTACTTGACCGACGGAGCGAAGGAGACAGAAGCCCGCGCCATTGCCGATTCCGAGCAGTTCGAGGCGGCACTCAAAGCCAAATGCACCGCCGCCATGCGCCGCGCCCTCGATGAAGCCGCCCGCAAAGACGATATGATGGGAACTATGCTGAGCCAACTTGACCCGGAACAGCAGCAGCGACTCGCCGACGCTTCGTATGAGCCTCTCGGCATTATCTCTGCTAACGATTCGCGCCATTTGGAAAACCATCTGTTTTATGCCACGCCCTCATCCCAATTGTCCACTGGTTCGCGGGATCAACTCGGCTCCCTACGCGAAGAGACAGCCTCCGATGGCACAACATTTGCCCCTCCCCCTGCCCTGCGCGGCGCGTCTGTCGGACTGATCGCCAACGACGGCATAGTCAGTCTCGGCATTGTCGCCGCCGACGGCAAAACCATCTACATGGCTCCCAACAGTTTTGTTTCCCGCCAGCCTGTTCCCGATTTAACCGACGACGATTCGCACGCCGAAGCAGTTCAAGCGATCCAGAAGGGGCGCCTAATTGAGTGGGGCAATTTGCCGCTTGCCAAACTCAAGAAGAAACTGCGATTTGCAGCGGATTTGGAGCGGCGGCAGTTGTCGCACGTTCTGGCGTCCATCTCCGAGCAGACGGGCGTGCCGATTGTCGCCGACGATTATCTGCGAAGCCGCAAGACTCCCTTCACTTGGCTGTTGACCGACAAGCCGGAATACACGCTCGACGAAGCCCTGCCCCAAGTTCTGCGGGCGTTCGCGCATCGGGCAGTGTATCGGCATGGCGTGCTGATCGTGCGAACGGCGACGCCCGGATTGGATTTGCGTGCCGAGCCTCCGGCAAATGTGATCGCCCTCCTCAAGCAGAGAACCAAAAGCAAAGAGCCGCTGCGCCTTGCCGATTTTCTCGTCGTCGGCACATTGACGCCGCTGCAATTCGATACGCTGGTCGTGTCTCATATGGAGGGTATCGCGCCCGTTCCGTTGACTCAGGCGAGTTTCGCGGCACTGCGTCTCTATGCCAAACTCAACGCCGAGCAGAAACGACTCGCAGAAGCGGGCGGTCTGCCGCAGGAGAAAATGCGCGGCGAAGTTCGTGATCTGTTTATGAACTTGGCGCATCGCGGGCTGCCCGCTCTCTCCGGCACGGCAGGAACCGTCAAATCCAAGGGCTTTGTTGTCCGTCTGCCGTCCGGCGAAACCGGACAGGTCACCTTTTTCGTCGCCCCCGAAAATGCCTTTGTTTCGCGCTATGTCCTCAACCTGCCGCGCTGAATGCTGCACTTCGCTGCCCTAAAATGAAAACACCAGACGCTTCGGATTCATCCAAGCGTCTGGTGTTTTTGCGTCAGATAGGGTAAAAAGAGAGTCAGCACGTTCGGAAAGAAACTTCTCTGCGGCGAAACACGTCCCTATAGATAAGTTTGGCTCGAATTTGCCGACAACTGAATATGCCGTCTGGTTTGGGTTGCTCGGAGTAGAGGGGACGACAGACACTTTTTTATGAGGTAGCAAGCGCAATGCCGGATTATTCTCTCAGTACAGACAGTTGGGATTTGCACCGCCGCGCCGAACGTGACCGCCAACGGCACAACGACAAAGTCAAAGAAGTCATCAAGAAAAATCTTGGCGACATCATCAGCCAGCAGGATATTATCACGGCGGATGATGGCAAAATCGTCAAGATACCGATTCGTGGTCTGGAACTGCCACGTATCCGGTTCGATAACGGCGAACGCGAACGGGTCGGGCAGGGTGGCGGCGGAACCAAACCCGGCGACGTGCTGGGTCGTGCCGGGCAGGGCAACCAACCGGCGGCGGGCAAGCAAGCCGGACAGGAACCCGGAACCGATTTCTATGAGGCGGAACTGACCATTGACGAGTTGACCGCGCTGGTGTTCGAGGATTTGCAGCTGCCCAATCTCGAAGATCGCGGCATCAAGCAGATTCAGTCCGAATACATGGATTTCAATACCATCAGTCAGCGGGGTTTGGCGGGCAATCTGGATCGCCGTCGTACTCTCATGGAAGCATATCGCCGCAACGCCCGCGAAGGCACGCCCGGCTGGAAAATCATGCCCCAAGATCGCCGCTACAAGAGTTGGGAGATCGTCACGGAGCCACAGCGCAACGCCGTGATTTTCGCCATGCGCGACGTGTCGGGTTCGATGGGCGAGTTCGAGGCGTATATCTGCCGCTCGTTCTACTTTTGGATGCTGCGATTTCTCCGCAAAAAATACGCCAGTGCCGAAATTGTCTTTATCACCTGCCATACCGTCGCCAAAGAAGTCACCGAAAACGCCTTTTTCTCTTTGGGCGATTCCGGCGGAACCAAAATGAGCGAAGCTTACAAACTCGCTCTCGATATTATTGACAAGCGGTATAATCCTCGCGAGTGGAATATCTACCCGTTTCTGTTCTCCGACGGCTACAACTGGGGCGATCAGGAGTGCGTCGATCTGATGCAGAAGATGGTCGCGGTTTGCAACTTGGTCGGCTACGGCGAGATCGCCAGCGATATTTGGAGCCAATCCGCCCATTTTGCACCGCTCGGTGTCGCCTATCAAGAGGCATTCGAGAACGAACCGCGTGTCTGCCTTGTCAAAATCAACAACAAAGAAGACGTGTGGCCCGCACTCAAGCGATTTTTCAGCGCACACCCGGAATTGCAAACCCCGTAAACCAACGAGGAACTAAAGCCATGACACACAGCGAACGCGCCGAACTGGAAAAATGGATCGAAATCATCACGGAGCGAGCGGCGGAAATGGGACTGGATTTCTATTCCACGCACTTCGAGGTTGTCCCCGATCATATCATCTATGAATTGGGCAGTTATTCCTTGCCCGCCCGCTTCTCGCACTGGACATTCGGGCGCGATTATCATCGTCAAAAAACGTCGTATGAATACGGAATGTCCAAGATTTACGAGATTGTGTTCAACACCGATCCGTGTCAGGCGTTTCTGTTCGACAGCAATTCGATGCTGTCGCATAAATTGGTGATCGCGCACGTTCTCGGTCACAACGACTTTTTCAAGAACAACGTCTATTTCGAGCATACGGATCGGCGTATGATCGAAAAGGTGCGACTGCATGGCAACCGCATTCGCCGCTATGAAGACGAATATGGCGCGATGGTGGTCGAAGAGTTCTTAGATGCGGTGCTGTCTATCGAGGAGCATTTCGATATTTCGCAGACCGCCCCGTTTCGCCGCAAGCCTCAAGTCAAGACCAATGAAAAGCAGCCGTTGGAGCGCACTCCTGCCACGGAATACGATGATCTCTGGGATATGATGAACGTCACGGAGGCGGTGCGCCCCGCCCCGAATCAGAAATTCCCTACAGAACCGGACAAAGACCTGCTCGGCTTCCTGCGCGATTATGCCCCTGATCTTGCGAAGTGGCAGCGCGATATTCTCAGCATGATGCGCGAAGAGATGTTGTACTTTGTGCCACAAATGCGAACCAAGATCAT
>CAZPZP010000099.1:0-9433 GCA_964591025.1 uncultured Chthonomonadaceae bacterium | reverse complement strand
CATATCGGCGTCTACCATGATCTTGACCAATTCCTTGAACGTGGTTTTGGGCTTCCAGCCGAGTTTCGCTGCGGCTTTGGCGGGGTCGCCAATGAGCAGATCGACTTCGGACGGACGATTATAGCGGGCGTCGTATTCAACGTAATCCTGCCAATTCAACCCGACGCAGGAGAACGCCTCTTCCAAAAACTCGCGGACGGAGTGCGTTTCATTGGTCGCAATCACGAAATCTTCCGGTTCGTCCTGTTGGAGCATCAGCCACATCGCTTCGACATACTCTTTGGCATAACCCCAATCGCGCTGGGCGTCGAGATTGCCGAGATAGAGTTTATTCTGCAACCCCGCTTTGATTTGGGCGACGGCGCGGGTAATTTTGCGCGTGACAAAGGTTTCGCCGCGTCGGGGCGATTCGTGATTGAATAGAATGCCGTTACAGGCAAACATATTGTAGCTCTCGCGATAGTTGACCGTGATCCAATAGGCATAAAGTTTGGCGGCGGCATACGGGCTGCGCGGGTAGAACGGCGTTGTCTCGGTTTGAGGGACTTCCTGTACTTTGCCATAGAGTTCGGAGCTGCTGGCTTGGTAAAACTTCGCGTTACTTCCGACTTCGCGCACTGCCTCTAAAATGCGAACCGTTCCGAGTCCGGTGACATCGCCGGTATATTCCGGCACATCGAAACTGACGCGCACATGACTTTGCGCCGCCAGATTATAAATCTCTTCGGGCTGAATTCGATACAGCAGTTTGATGAGATTGGTACTGTCGGCGATGTCGCCATAGTGCAGAAACAGCCGAACGCCGTGAATATGCGGGTCGGCGTAGAGATGGTCGATTCGGCTGGTATTGAAGGTCGAGGCGCGGCGGATAATTCCGTGAACCTCATAGCCTTTGTCGAGAAGCAGTTCGGCAAGGTAGGAGCCATCCTGCCCCGTAATTCCTGTAATCAGTGCTTTTTTCATGCGTAATGTATCGAAGGCGAATGGTTCAGCCCTCATGCCTCCTTCTCGTCGGTTATCGGGACAATTGTTGGTAGAACTGCCACGATGCGTCAGTATTCCATCTAAAACTTCTTATCATTTCCCTTTTCCCTCTTGAGAAAAAAGTCAGGAGTGTAGTCAGGGAGTTTGCGTGTCCGGCACGATGACAGGCGGGCGACTGCTGCTGCCTGCGTGATAGAGCAGGTTTTCAATGTTCCTCGCGTTGGAGATCGTAAAAGCACTCTCCAGCGAAATCACGGGCGTTCCCTGACGAACAAGGCGAAATTTCGGACGCCCCTCGTGCAGCGGAATGCGAAACTCGGTGATTCCGGCTTGGGCTTCCTGCCGCTGGACTCTGCCGCCGATTTCGATCTCCAGTGTGCCGGGTTGCGCGAGAAACGCAAGAAGCTCGATCTCGTTGCTGGGCGGATCGCTTCCGGCAGAAGCACGCAGCGTGCCGGGGCGGGCATTGTCTTTTGAGGGAACACTCAACGATTGTACCCGATGGAAATAGTAGAGAACATCCCGCACGATTCTCGGCGGACGCCCTGTCTTGAACCATGTCGTATAGTAGGCGGTCAGATCATAGAAGGCATACTGCGTATGTGTGGAGGGCGCGATCTCGCTCGCTTCGGAATAGTCGTTCCATGTAATCAGTTGCACCCAGTCGGCTCCCCCCGAAATCGCGTTTTGCCACATGATACGAAACGATTCGCTGTTGCTCGTCTCCGTGTAACTCGAAGAACGGGGACGCATATCTTGGGGCGAGACCGGCGTCATCCAGATGGAAGTATATTTATGCGCCTCACTCGCCATATTTCGCCATCGGGCTTGCGCTTTGGGGGAACGCGAGCCCCAATCGGACATCCCGGCACTGATCGAGGCAAAGTCTGCCGCGTATTTGCCCCACCCTTGAAACAAAGGCATGAAGGCGACCTTCACATTTTGACCACGAATATCGCGGAGCCAATCTTTCCACCAGTCAACGCTTTGCCTCTGCGCGTTATAGGGTGCAACCACCACGCGCCCATCTGCCATTTTGTAAACAGCAGGATAAGCGGAAAGCGTTCGAATCGTCTCGGTGAGGCGTTCCGGCTGATCTTTGAACTTCGACTGCATATCCGGCATAAGAACGATCTTGAATCCGGGATCAACTTGATTTGCTGCTTCCAAGAGGAGTTTCACGCGCTCGAAATGAACGCCTTTATGGTCGAGAATGTCGCAGACAAAACCATCCAATCCCAATGCGACGGCGCGGCGCACTTCCTCTTTCATGTCCAACAACTGCCAATCGGCTTCCGAGCGGGACGGGCGCGGCAAGGGACGCTGGCGCAAATAGCCGCCAACCGTCTCGAATTTGCCCTTTTCACCCTTGGGATTGAGATAATGGACGGCGTAGTAATCTTTGTCTCCCGCTCTATTATCGAGGGAGATCGGAAACGGAGTAAAATAATGGGCAAAGACTTTTTTCTGCGACTGCCGCAATGTCGCCAACGCGGGACGATCAAATGCCCATTCCGTTGTCACATCATCCGCTCGAACCATCGCAGACAAAACGAGCAAGCCGAACACTTTGAGGCACCAGAGCCTTCTCCCGTATGAGTTTAACATTCGATATTTCATGGGACTTCCTTGAATATACTCAGGGTTTTTGTGCGATCACTGCCATGTGACCGTACCAATAGCGTTTCCAGAGCGGTTGCAGCACTTGAGGCAAGATCATCTGCGTGACCAATCTCGCACTCAGTATTGCTGATGCTCAGCCGTCTTGCCTTGCAAAAAGTGCGTCTAACTGAACGATTTCTCCCTGAGCGTCCATCAGAAAATCGACTGGACGCAAAAAACGATAGTTTGCATTCCGCATAAAATCGTAAATTTCGTCGAAGAGGGCTTCGCCTTCGTACATCGTTTTGAGAGCGGTTTCGAGCAAAACATAATCACACCGCTTGAGTGTCTCTGTCGCCCCCTTGAGTGCTTCCATCTCGAAACCTTGCAGGTCGAGTTTCAGCAAGCATGGGGATTCCAGCAGTTCATTTGCTAATACGCTATCGAGGCGTACAATGTCAACTTCAAGCTTTTCGATCTCTTCGACCCCAGAGAAACTGGCATTATTTTCTTTATGAATCGGCAATGCTGATGAGGCGAGCGAATAGGCGGCGCGGTTGAACGTAATTTTCCCATCCTCGTTCCCAAGTGCGGCTTCCGTGATTTTCACCTGAGAACGCCCCGCAAGGTTTTGGCGCAATTTCGTTGCAATATCAGGCAGAGGTTCGAACGAATAGACGCGAGCCTCCGGGAACGTCTCCGTCGCCGCACGAGCAAACTGCCCGATATTGGAACCGCCGTCTATGATGGTGCGAAACTGAAGCCCTTGACGTGCTAATGTCTGCAACATATGGAAAGAAGTGATTGAGAACGGTTTCCATCGGGTAATGGCTTGCAACCCACTGGGCTTCATCGCAATCGAGGCAATATCAAAAAGCTTCATGCAACCTCTCTTTATACGGAAACTAAACGCTGAGCATGGAAAACGTCGGAATAGAATTTGCCGATCAACTCTTGAACCTTTTGGCAATCGGCTCGCTCCGCAATGATTATGCGGTTACGCTCCCCAGCCTCTTGGCAGAGTTGTGGAGACCGGATTGCCCGCAAAACAGCGTCCGCCATCGCCACAGGGTCTTTCTGATTGAACAGAATACCGTTGACACCATCCTCAATCCATTCGCGCACAGGTTCGATGTCACCGACGACAGGGAACGCCCCACACGCCATCGCTTCCAAAAGAGAATTGGGGGAGCCATCATGATCAGAGGGCGAAACGGCAATGTCGGCGCACCGAAACAACTCGCCCATGGATCTATGAGGCACCGAGGGCAGTGCGCGAAAGACTTTTTCCAGTTTCAGGCGTGCCGACCACTCCTGCGCGAAACTGGAGTTCTCCATCGAAGTCGCCAGAAAAAAGGTGTTGGGGACTTGCTTGAGAATCAAAGGCATGGACTGAAAGAAAACATCGTTGCGGATATAACTTTTCAGCCCTCTTGCATTGAGAACAACAAAGGCATTGTCGGGAACGCCCCACTGCTGTAACAGCGAAGGATTTTTTTCGCCCAAGTGAAAGTGATCGAGATCGACGCCGCCGTTGCTCGGAGCGACCAGATGCGGCTTCTGTTCGGAGAAGCCCCATTCGATTGCGAGCCGCATATCTTTGCGGCAGTCGGGGTGAACGCCGTCGGCACGCTTCATGGTGCGTCGGGTCAACTCTGCCAGTGTTTTGGACTTTGCCGCGAACAAGGTGAAGTCGTTGCCCCACACCGAGACGATCAGCGGAAACGGGGTCTCTCGCAGTGCCTCTGCCGCAAGAATGCCCTCAAAGGGTATCCGCATAGCATGAACCAGATCGGGAGCGATGCTCTCGACGAGGGCGCGAACATGGGAGCTTTTGCGCTGAACGGTTTTGGGCGTCATATTGTCCCGCAGCAGCACCAGCGTTTTCCAGAGAGGAGTGCCGCGCAGTTTGGAAATCACTCGCGTTTTGGAGGTAGATTGAGTGGTCCCCATAAACGCATCTTTTTCTTTTGCCCGTGCGTTCGCCGTTGGGTCGAGTGTGACAATATGAAGCGAGGCAACAGGAAGCACCTCTTTTTCAATCGGGTACGTGGAAATGAGATGAATTTCGTGTCCTTCCGCCGCCTGTCTCTTGATCCAATTTTGGGCATGATGCGCCTGACCATCAGCGATAAAGCAGATTTTCATCCTGTCTCCTCTCGACTTCCCTTTAGGGGTTTCCTCTTGGAAGCCTGATCAATCGCCTGCTCGAAGGCACTGACCATCGCCTTGACGCTGAACTGCTCCCGAACGGTGCGCCGCGCCGCTTCGCTCATTCGAACCAGTCCCGCTTCATCACGGTACAGTTGGGTCAGCATTCGAGCGCAGTGTTCGATGTCGTCCGCCTGAAAAAACAGGGCGTTGACATTGTCTTTGATCGCCGCGATCTCCGGGCTGTGCGGTTCAGCGTCGGCAACCAGCATCGGAAGCCCATAAGCCATACTGTGAATCGCACTTAGCCCGATGTATCCGGGCGAAACAGAGAGCCGCGAGCGATTGAAATAGGGGGCTAAGTCGGATTGCTGGTAGGCACTTCCTACGAGATGAACGCGATCCCCGATGCCAAACTCCGCAATGAGACCTTCCAATTTCGCCCGTGCGGAACCCTCGCCGACAATCGTCAGGTTTGCCTCCAAGTCCATCTCTTTGACTGCTTTGGCATAAGAACGCACCAGCAATTCCGTTTTCTTTGCAGGAATCAATCTGCCGACGTAAAGAATGTCTGTCCGTTGGCTCGGCACATAGTCCTGAATCAAGGCATCAATCTCTTCCGTTTCGATGGAGTTCCATGCTACGATGGCGCGTTCCGCTGGTACGCCCAAAGAGATCAGCTTGTCTGCACCGGATTGGCTGTAGAAGATATTGGCAGCGGCAGCCTTGCTGAAATAGGTATAAAGACTCTGAAAGCGTTCGCGTGGACGAATGCCATGTCCCCACCAAATCAAAGGAATTCCGCACAGTTTGGAATAAAAGAAAATGAGCAGATTTGTGACAATACGCGGATTGAACTCAACAATAATCACATCGAAATTCTTGGAGCGAACTTTGCCAAAAATGCCTTGCTGAATAACCAGTGTCTCATTTTTGCCGAAGTAGTGATTTTTCACCTGCTCGACCCGAACATCGTGTGTCGTTAAAATGCTCTCCAATCCACTTGCCTTCGATGCCTCTCCACAAGCAACGGTTGCCTGTAGTCTTTCGGAACGGGAGAGTGCCTTAAAAAAACCCAATCGGTAGGGCGGCAGTATTCTTTGGACAATAAGGACATTCCACTGACTCTGTTCCATAGTTCAATCTCGTCGTTCTCATATCACGGGCGTTTGTCCCTCGAAAAATAAGGGGCACGCGCAGTTCAATCCCTTGGGTCTTCCCTCTTTTCGGCTTAGGTGGAGTTGCCCTTCGGATAAGCAGCATAATCGCTGCTGTTTTCCGGCAGAGGGCGCAGCAACTTACGCTTAGGCGGAGCGGAAAGTCGGACGTATTGAGTAAGACGCTTGACCGCCATCGCCTTCATAATCAAAGCCGCAAGAAGGAAACCCACCGTATAGGCAAAAGTTGTCATCAATGCGCCACGCATATTGAAGAAGACCAAGCCGCAGAGAAAGGGATAGATAACTTGGATATAAAATGATCTGTTGATCGATGCCCAGTAAACACTGTCCATCCACGCCAAGAGGCTCGCGAACACGACGGCAAAGAGGATAACTCCGATGATGCCGAAGTTGATATAGCCTTCCGACATCAAAGGGTTAGAAAGGTTCTTGAACCAAAGTTTGTATCCTGTGGCAACTTGTTCCCCCGAAGTGATAGGTTTATCCTTCCATGCCTGGCGCGGCACAAAAAAGAGCAAAGTTCCCATCAACTGCCGTCCATAAGACAAACCGTTGCGATTATCGACGTAGCTCACCGTATTCGCGAGCATCTGATAGGCGTCGAAATCCCCGGATGTAAAGGTGATGACGTAGCCATAGATATTGGTATCCGTGTCGTTTCGGCGTCGATTGCCTTGACTCATACTACGGACGGTATCCACGCTGATGTCACCGAGGGAGGAACGTCTGCCTACATTCAACACAGGCAGAATGAAGGCGAGTCCGACAAAGATGCTGACCGGCAGCCATAGTCCGGTGATTTTTTTGTTTCTCAGCAGAATGGCGATGAATCCGATGGCGATTGTCGCGAATTGGAAGCGGGGAACCGCAATAGGATTGTTCATGATGAATGCACACCCGCCTGTGATGAAGAGTGCCATGATATACCCGAAGTTTTTCCGCTTTTGGCTCAGAAGCAAAATGGCGGTGGCGGCAACCGGTATGTAACGCAGAAAAGAGTTGACAATCAGCGTGGACATTTTATCTGCGCCACTATTGGAGATTTCCGTCCGCGAGCCGAACCCGGCAGACCCCATGACGGCGTAGGTGAGCAGCAGAGACAATAAACACATCCCGCATAAGAGTGCCATGTTGACTCTGTATTCTGTCACTTGTCGAGAGACATTTTGCTCCTGTTTGCTCTGTTGTATGAGGTTCCGCTTTCGCATTTTCTTCTCGACAAAATGGTATGCCACGATGTAACAGACGCACCAGAGAAGAAGAATCCCGTTGATTTCCATGTGCAACGCTCTGATTTTGCCAAGGGGAGCGTTGGTCGGTTCTCTGTTGAGCACAAATTGAAGGAATGGCGCGTAGAACATGAAATAGAGCATAAACGTCCAGTGAATACTGTTGAGAGTGAAGGGACGTTTCGCGGCGGCAAAGAACAGGCTGACAAAGGTGATAATGCCGATGATGGCAAACGACAACAGCGACAAAGGGCGGTCAATCAAACTGATCTTATATTGTGGGATTGCCAATGAAATAAGAATGACCACAACAAGCAAAGAAAAAGCTGCGGCATAGCCGATGGTTCGGCTCATATTCATTTTTATTGGCAACGCGTGAGTGACCATAGGTTTTTCTTTCTTACCGTAAAGTACTATGTAAAGGCGAAACGAAAGCGTTGCCTCTCAGTACAGAATATCAGAAACGCGCATTGTGATGAGCGGTTTGACCTCTATTCAAGTCCATCTTTGCCCGCCAAAGCTTCCTTCAACACCTCATCGAGGGTATATTGCTTCGTTTTGCGTAAGCCGATAGCATTCAGAATACGCCATAGCAGACGTGCAGCACGCCCCAAAGTTTCCCGCCGCTCGATAAATCGAAAGTGCAGTTCCAAAGCCCGCAGTTTGTCGCCGCGTGCCGCGCTTTGTACCAGTTTGCCGTGCCGCAGCTGCCATTCGGTGTCGGCGGTATTGGGAACACTATAGGTCAGATTGTGAAGATTGCGGTTGTCGAGTGCCTCTTTGCCGAGAAAGACTTCGTTGCGCCCACCTGTGATATGCCCGTAGTCGTGGAACTGATGCAGGGCGATCACGGCAAAGGTGGCGTCTATGATGGGAATTCTCTGGCGGAAACAGTATGCCATGAGTGCGCTGTCATAGACGGCTCGCCCGATGACAAGCGGCGGCAGTTTTGCCCACATTCCCCGTGTAAACACAAAATAATCCATGCCGGAGGGCCAGTGCAGTTCAACGCGATTCTGTTTGACGAGTTCGGCGAGTTCGTTTTTCCAGCCTTTGTCGCACAGATCGAACCGCACACCTTCTCCGAGATCGATGCGCTGCCCGACCATCAAGAATTGAGGCAATCCGACGGACTTAGCCGCTTCGATGACGGAACTTGTCATCAGAATATCACAGTTCAGATAGACTTGCGTGTCGTATTTGGCATGAACGCGGGCGTGTTCGGCAATCGCCCCGAAAAACGGAATGCCGGACGAGTTCGCTTCGATGTCCGGGACATACAGCAAATTGTATTCTTCGCAGACTGTGTCGGTTCCGGGCGAATCGCCATAGAGAATAACCTCGACATCGGGATGGATGGCAAGCCAACTTTGAATGGCATTACGTTGATTGAAATCGGCAATGTCCTTGAATGCCTTGGGGCTGGCAAGAAAGGTAATCACGGTTCTCTCCTCAGTCCCGCCGAATGAAAATGCCGTCCGCTTGAAGCAGATAGCCTGTGTTCGCGTCTTGAAAAACCGGCTCGAAGGAGACCAGTTGAAAGCCTGCCGCGTTCAATTGTTCGAGCATAGAGAGATAACTCGGTGCGCCTTCATAGAGCGGAACCAGCGATAATTCCATTTCCAAGCCCTGAATATGCGGCAGAGATTGCTGCGCTCCTGCCAAAACGTATTGTTCGTAGCCCTGTACATCGATTTTGGCGAAAATGCGGTCACTGCTTTCCGTCAGCGTTGGCAGGACGGTATCGAGTCGGACGATGTTGATTTTCTCGGTGGTCACATAGGCAGAAGACGGCATCGCATCGGTGTGCATACTGGAGATCGGCAGGAGCGAGCTGCTCGTCTGGTGTCCCGAAACATTGATGGTCGTCTCTCCGTCCTGATCGCCGACAGCCGCATTCTTGGCTGTCCAAAGCGGATCGCTCTGTGCCTCTTGCTGAAGCAGGGCGAACGGCTCGCTTAACGGCTCGAACGAGATGATTTTGTTGGCATAGCCATGTTTTCTCAACATCGCGGCGTAAGTGCCTTTGTTGGCTCCGATGTCGAGGACAACATTGGCGTCGATATTTTTGAGAATAAAATCTCGTCTTAACTCGGCGGAGGTTTTTCGATTATATCTGACAATGTCCGCGCCCATCGAATGCAATGTCGAGCGGACAAGACTAGTCAGCAAACTCATGTGTTACTTCCTCTTTAGGTCATCAGGCTGAGCGCATACCCATTTTTGAATATCCTCTGCCGATACATCGATTTTCGGCAGAATTCGCGCTGTCAATGTATACGATAC
>CAZPZP010000098.1:0-9532 GCA_964591025.1 uncultured Chthonomonadaceae bacterium | reverse complement strand
AAACGAGCGTCAGCTTGCGGTGCAGCCCCGCGTTCAGCCGTCCGATCAAGCGCGGACGCGGGATGGCGTTGGGGCGTGGTGGCGGTATATACAGCTTGGTGGAGAGAATTGGTGTAAGCATATCCTCATTATAGTGTAGTGCGGTGGAAAAATTGGAAGACCCAATGTAACTGCTCAGGGGTAGCCTAGCCAAACAGGAAGAAATGGACTATGAAGTTGGGTATGGACAACACACGCGAAGCAGAACTTCTTGCCATTATACGGGAACAGCAGCAGATCATCGAGCGACTGACCGCGCGCATCGAATACCTGGAGGTGCAGCTTAATTATGTTAATAAAAAAGAAAATGGACAAGTGTTTTTATCACAAGAAATTATTTTTACGAAAGGAATGAGTCTCGAAAAACTTCGCGGCATTTTTAATACTGAACTAATCGAAACTTTTAGCCAAAATCAATTAACAACATATACACATACAGTAACAATTGATAAAAATTATAAAGTTAAAATAATATTTTTATTATTAAAAATAAATTATTTAAAGTAAGTTTTTCATGGTTTATGGATGGCGAAGATCAAACACGGCATGAAGTGAATAACTTTTTACAAGGTGACATCGAAAGAGATCAATTACATAGAGAAATATTATAGAATATGTTAGGTAAACCTCCATATCACTATTCTTGGGGTTTTGTAAATCTCGGATTTGACACACAGAGGTTTTCATTAATCGTAACAACATATATAATTTAATTTATTACTTAACGTCGCAGCGGCGGGGACGAATGTGTCAAAATACGATGGCTTGGGCAACCGTGTGGGCGGCGCGGCGAACCTGCTGCACCTGCGGACGCGGATGTACAATCCACGCTTGGGCAGCTTCCAGCAGCGCGATCCGTTCGCGGGCGTACTGTCGATGCCTGCCTCGATGAATGGCTGCGTCCGAGGTGCATCGCCCTTTTTCGTGCCAATATTCATGCGGCGGATGCGCTTCACAACTCGCCTTTGTAGGTGGATGACCACCCAAACAGGGCTTTGAGGCGCTGACTCGCGTTGAACTTGAAGACGGTTCCAGTCCGCCGCACGTCAATGTAAAACGTGCTGAAATTTCGAATCGACACCCTTTCTTCGCGCTTCAATGCTTGATAGATTTCCTCGAACGTCGCATCGATCAGCGGCTCAATCTCGGCGGAATCTTTCGACAGTCGTTTAGCGAGACGCTTGACCAATTCCTTTTTGTCGATACTGTCACCCATGCTGCTCACTCCTTATGCGCTGCACCCGGATCAGCAGGGTGAGCCATGCCACCGACACGCAGAGTCGATCTCTCTACACCCTTATTCTTGTGGGGTTGTGATACGGATGACCTGACCCGGCTTGATGGTTTCTAGCGCCACACGCACAGCAGGCATGAGCGGCAAAAGGGTTTCTAGAGCGTGTCTGCAAACTCGATTTTCGCCTGTTTTGTTCGATCTCACCCCCGCTGTGGCTGAGGGGAGGACATGTTTGGTTTTCTCCCTGATTCACCTCACCCCCAGCCCCCTCTCCACTGCGTGGTTCACGTCACGACACTTTTAAAGGTCGGGGTATCTGGAGCAAGATACAGCTCCAGATAGGCTCGACCAGTGGGTTGAAAGCGGGCAAAGAGTTCATCCAAACCGAGACGAAAGATGCTGAGACGTTTTTGGCGTACAGTCAGGGGGTAGAGGAACAGCACTTGGGTACCTTGCGTGAGTGTCCACAGGGAAGCGCAGGCGAGGACCAAGAGCAAGCGTTCGGTGTGGGCGGGTTTCCAAACGCGGGAACGCTGCCATTGAAAGCCGTCGCGCTTCAAATCGCGGAAACTGGCTTCGTGATGAAAGGTAACTACACGAGGGTGGGGCATCCGATCAGAGTAAGTCCAAGATCGGCTTGACCTCGCCCAACGGACGATGATTGACGAAATTGAACAGCACCAACAAGTTCCAGGCATACAGGGACAAAAGAATCACAGTAGCAGTGAGTGTCTTCCCTTGAACGGGCAACGGGTCGAGATGAAAGAAATCCTTGAGCGTGGCAAAGAAGGGTTCAATGCTGCAATTGCGCCGTCGATAGGATAGAGCTTCTCAAGCCCGTTGAGCGTTTGCCCCTTACGCAAATTGCGTTCGAGCTGAACACCAATTACAGTTTCGGCAATAAACGGGACATGGGTTTCCCTGCGGAAGATCTGCTCGGCGGCTTTCATTATCTGAGCCCAAAATACTTGTTTCGAATCGTTTTTGTAGACTTCACGCAGCGAATTCTTGAGCGTTGCGCCATAAAAGTAACTTGGCAGCAGCGAAATGTCTTCCTTTTCGCCCGCAAAACCAACGGTCATTCTCAAGATGCTGTTGAGAATCGGGTTCATGAAGTCATATTGAATGCTGGTTTCACCGGAGTCAAGCGGCTTAAAAGCCGTTTTATAATCACCACGACCAACACGTTTTTCTTTAGCGCCCACCAGATTGTGAGCAGCATAAAGCTCGGCAAATCGATCTTTATCGACCTGCTTATATTCTCGATTGTTGATCGTGCTAACAATGCGCGTTAGTTCAGCCGCAGACAACTGACTTGGATTACGCTTGCCGTCGCCGTAAATGTCCGAGAGCACTTTTTGCAGATCGCGGATTGCGGCTTCGTCGCCGGCTTTATTGATCGGCAGCAAGCCTTTGGCTATATAACGCGAGGCGCCCGTATCGCCCAGATACTCGCTTTTCTCGTCCATCTCCATCGCGCCGACGTGCGAAAACATATCGAGCGCCAGCTTAACATTGTCGCCACGGGCGTATGACGGTTGAAACTTGTCTTCAGCATAGCGCTCATGCCAAATGGTTTCATCATTAATATGCCCCTTTTCGTCTTTGTAGCGCAAGCCCGCATACTTGAGATCGGTAAATGCTTTTTGCAGCCACGCCGTCGCGGGGCTCTGCGACATTTCATTGTCCATCGCGCGCTGATACACTGCCGCGCCGGAGAGCGAAAAGTCACCGCTCGATCCGGTCATGCGCTGTGCATAGCCGATCAGTCCTTCAATGAAAGGCATATGCGACTGACCCATCGCGCCAGCCGACAGCATTGACAAGCGTGCTTCGCCAGCCGCGCTGGCTTTGGTGTGCTTTCCAGCCAGTCCGGGATTGTCGATTAGTTTGTGCAGCGCGTTTTCAGAAAGTCCTTTGTCAATGTATTTGGGGTTTTCTTGACCACGACCAAGATAGAGAGCTTCTTGCGCTTGTTTTGCCAGAGTCATTTCATCGATATTGGTCATCAGCGGGACAATCCCGCCGAGATCGCCATCCAAGTCGCGGTTCGCCAAGCCAACGGCAAGCTGCGACTGGGTTGCTGTTCCGGGCGGCGGTTCGTAATCGACGCCGAACCGACTCTTTGCCAGCGCCGGCGAGATCATCAATACTTGTCCGCCAATGGTTTTGGAGTCAGTCACCTGAAAACGGAATTGCCCCGCAATACCCGACTCGTAGAACCGTGCCAGCAGCGCTTCTTGGTCTTTCTTTTTGTAGCCGCGCATCTGACCAATCAACAACTCCATCATTTCGGGATCGGCGATAGAGATGTGCGCAGGCAATTCAGGCAGCGCCGCCAATGCGCCGGTAAACCCCTTCATCTTCATTTGGAGTGCGCGCTCGCGCCGTTTCTGAATTTCGGCATACGCAAATGATTCGATGGCTTCATAAACAGGGGTATCGGCGTCGATCAAGTCGCGCATGACCATATTACCAAGACGCGGACGCCCGAATTCTTCGGGTTTAGGGTCGAACATACCGGCGATCACTTTGCCCGGCGGAAGCGTCAGTCTGCCAATTTTGAGATAGCGATCTCCGCCATATTCGCGGAACACTTCTTTAGAGGCATCGAGTTCTAACATGCCGCTATCCAACAGTTGTTCGCGCCGAGCGCGAATATCAAGCGGATTGACTTCCAGTGGATTGAGCTTGCCGTGACGCCCAAACGCGCGGGTGAAATGGTAATCAGCGACGCTGGTAGATTCGCCGGCTTTTCTCCGATGTAGCAACTCCTGATAAGCGTCAGGATTGCGCTCATTGATCACGTTCAGGTCAAGTGAATTAAAGCTTACTCTGCCGGATTTGGTGGTTGACAACGGCGTTGTTGGGAATTCAATGTCGTAATGCGTATAAGCGTAGTTATCAACTCTGACAATATCTTTGTCACGCCAATCGCCTTCTGGATCAAGCCCGAACCGCGCCCGGAATTTTTCGGGGTCAGATTTCTTGGCGGCTTGGCGCAAAATCTCAGTGTTGAAATTGAATGACGCATGAGCGGTTTTGCCTATGCCAACCATCCATTGAGCAGCGGCAGACGTAGCCACATGAGTATACAATTCATCGACACGGAACTGCGACGGGCGTCCCTTGTCGTCGTACATCATGCGCCCGCCGAGCGGATCAGCACCGTTGTTCAAGCGACGATAAGCAGCGTTGTAATCCCGCTCTAACTCGTCGGGTTTGCGGTTGAAAAACCATGAATCGAGCGCCAATTCACCAATGCGCGATGCTTTTTGAATAGACATTGGTGATGAAAGATCGGGGGTAAACCCGTCTATTTCTTGAAGAAGCGGGCTTGATCCTCCAGGCGTGGTCATATTCTTAAAGTGCGGATTGCTTTTCATTTCCGTGTTGTGCGCAAAATCAATCACATTCCGGTATTCAATAATCGTTTTTTGTTTGCCCGGCTCTCCAATTGTTTTCACTGACAAAATGGTTGCCGCCGGAGCATTGCCAATATCTATACCAACCGGTGCGGCATCACGGGTGAAAACAGAACCCACAACAAATCCGCGTTGGGTCAGTTCATCCTCAGAAAATCCGCTGTCTATAAACTGAGACTTTGTATCACCAACGGCATAAACACCTTCGCGCGCTAAAGCGGTGCCTTCTGAATATAAGAACGTATCTTCGGTAAGGCGATATTTCATTGACACGCCAGATCGAACCGGACCTTTGCCGATTCCGCCGTAAGACCGTTCTTCGGCAAATCGGAAACCAGGGTTATCCATAGGTCCCAACGGAGAGGCGCCACGAATCTGACGACGCGAGTCCTTGAAACTGTTCATCGTTTTATTCGACTGCCCGCCCTGTCCATCGGGCGTAGCAATCAGGTGACTGGTAGCACGCAGATATTTTCCCGCATCATAAACAATATTATGGCGCGGCAAGAACTTTCTGCCCGTTGTTTCTTCGAGCTTGTTAAGCATTGCCTCTTTGTCTGGGGCGAAAACGTCTATCAGATTGTACCGCTCAACAGCATCTTCGCTGTTGTCAGACCAATACTGCTGCACAAATGTAGACGGAAATACTGACGCGCCCGCCGATGCTTGCTGCAACGTATTACGGATTTCGCGGTTGCCTTTAAGCGGAATATAGCCAGCGCTGTAAAAATACGATTTTGGATCGTCGCTAACGCTAGTGGTCTTGGAATTGCCGTATCGGTCACGCTGCCAAAATTGGTCTGGATCTTTGAAGAACCGCCCCACGACTTCATTACGGTCGAGTGGATCAAGCGGCTGCGGCGCAGACGGGCGACCTCCTGTCTTGCCATCTTTGGGACGCGGCGTTTTCGACATGGACATGCCGAGTGCGCCCGTAAACAAGCGCATTTGAGACGGATACACCGACGTCGCGGCGAGAAGGTTATCGCTCTCCTCGTGATAGAACAGCTTGAAAGACCGTCGTCCAGGAACTATCAGTTCAAAATAAGGGAAGTCGGAAGGTTTAAAATGTGGCTCGTTAATTTTTGCGCCAGTTTTTTGTTCAATATCACGAACCCAATCCGGCAGCCGATCCGAAAATCGCAGCGCCGGATCAATTGGACGCCCGAATCGGATCGGAACAAGTTGACGAGACTGACGTACAATGGAATCAGAAGGCTCCTGTTCCATTGAACCCGTCAGATGATCAAGATGTTGGGCGTAGCCATCATCATCTGGTGGAGGTTCATTTGAACCCGCCATCTGTTCGTAGTATTCGCTTTCGTCGTTTGGGGGAGAGTTTGACATATGTTTTTTAGTCGCCGAACATCAATAGCAGAGATCGAGAAGGGTTTACCCATCTGGCGTACATTTGATGACTTGCTTCGTGAGTCTATCGACCGCGATGGTTGGAACAGTGACGTGGAGGTTATTGATCAAGAAGACCGCGAAGAAAACCCTGCTGTAACGATTAGTCGACGCAGCCGCGAAACAGGAGAAACGATCCAATACATCTACATCAAACTTGCTTACAACGGCAAACACTTTCAAGATGCGTGGTTAGCGGGGTTGCCCTACGACCTGTGCATATTCTGTATGGTCGTACATTGGTATACAGGCGATAAGGTAATCGACATTGGCAGACATCGGGATAATCCCGAAAAGATGAAACTGTGGTGGCAGGAACTCCCAGAACCCAATCGCTGCTGGATCATCGCTAGGATGTATGAGTTCCTGCCCCAACTGCACCCTGGGGATGGCGCTGTCGTTCCGCGAAAAGACGGTTGGCTTGTCGCACGTTCTCGTGTTCAATCTCGGCTTGAGAGACGACGTAGAACTCTTGCATGAGGACGGAGGGTTGGTCGGCGTAACCGCCCTGCCAATACGACAACGAAAAGCGCCCGAACTTCCGAAGGAGGGTCATGGGTTCCGGCTGTTCAGGCGCTTCTTCATAGCCCTCTAAAAGATTCGCCTCCATTTGAAGACGTTCTTCGGGGGCAAGTTCGTGTCGTGTTTCGTATTTAAGCCATCTCAAAACTGCCTCACGCAGTCGCTCAAGATGGCTCTCTATTTTGACCGACGCTCAGGGTCAAAACTTGGATTGATCTCGTACACGACCTGCATGATCTTTTCCATGGCGTCGGCGCTCAAGAAACCCCACGCCTCAGCGAACGCGCTTTCGCTCATCGCATGTCGTACGCGCTCGACACCGGAACGAACCGAGCTTGTAAAAACTTCCTTTTGCGTATCCGGGTCGAAGAAGTTCACGACCTTGCTCAATCCGTAATACGCAAGCTGGCGTTCGTCGCGTCGTCCGTTCGAGATGGTACGGTACGAGTCGACAAACCCGCTATCACTCTGGATGAACTCAACGGAACGAGTTGAGAGCGCTTCTTTATCGCCTTCGGTCAATTGGATTGCCACGACTTCAAAAGTGCCTTCGTCATCGGTGATCTCAGTCCGTAGAGTCACGGGTCGTTTCATCAAACGTGCCATGTATCAAGCTCCTATGTGTAGACGCGCGCTAACGCGCGGTCGAATGGAATTTCTATGAGGAAAATCGTCTGTGCCGCAAGTATCAAACAGCGCAGACGATTATTGGTTAGATCCACTGGTATTGAGAGGTAGCATTATCAAGTGCGATTTGGATGTAGTCTTGCGTGCCAGATGGTTCGAGTACATCGATCGTGACCGAGAACATGACAATGTTTCCAGCTTCCAAACGGATTGTGCCTTGCTCAACTTGCATGACCACGTTGTTTGCCATGATCTTGATTGAGTAGGGCGATGACGAACCGGTGATGTTTCCGGGTGAATTTGCCTCGAAGTAGAAGCCTTTGACGTTCCCGACCGTTTCCGAGAAGTAGGGTTGGATGTTCCACTCCGTACCGCTGCTACTGGCGTTGAAAAGCTGACGCCACAACCCACTGTCTTCCCATTTGATGATCGCGCGCATCGACACATTGGTCTGTACAACCGTTTTCGGCAAAGGCGTTTCAACAACTCGCACGGGAGTGGGGACACGGGCAGTCGATACAGCGAGATACGGTGCAATCTGTGCCTCGATTTCCGCCGTGACGTATGCACGCTTCACCGGAATATGGAACAAAGGCAGCTTTGCGGCTGCAAATACGCCATCGACGAACTTATCCCGTGACTGCCGATCTTCGCGTTGATGGCTACTGTCATCCAGTTCAATCCCCACGAGCGGGCGCATGGTCGCCGGATCGCACAGCAGAAAATCAACATGCTTGCGGTCAATTTTGTTGGTGTAAATGCGCCAGCGGCTCGCGTCGTCGCCTTTCTTGACGTAGAACAAGTCTGCGAGCGCGACTTTGCTGCACAACGCTGCTCGCCCGTTGATGGCGGTTCGCAGCACGGTACAAAAACTCAGTTCCGCAGGCGAAAGAAAGTGGTCGCGCAAGTGGTAGGGGAACTCGGCTGACGGGATGGCTGCACCCTCGCCTTTACCTTCGCCCGCCAGCAGATCAACGATGAAGTCCACCACCTGATCGGCGGATTCCTGCGAAAGACCGATGGTACGGAGCAGATTTCGCAGCAAGCCGAATCGCTTGTCAGAAGACATCCTCTAACCTTCGACTGCAAGTTCACGCACATGCAGCACATCATTGCGCTTGACTGGACGCACCTGTTTCGCCTCGACGGTAACCACATCCAGTGTGCGCCCATCCAATGCGAAAAACTCCATTTCATAAGCAGCGCCATCCGCATAGATATGCACGACTGTGCCAACATCCCCTACTTTGAATCCCGCATCGGGCAAATCAACGGTCAAGACCGCACGTTCATGTTCCTGTATCATCAGATTTCCTTTCTAGCGGATACGCCGTGACGAGTCGCGGCGCTGTTTGACCTTTATCGACAATCCATACCGAGCGCATCTGCGGGGTTCGCCCGTCCGCTGCGCGTAGTTCTCCCTCGATTATATACTTGATGCCATGCACGGTTTCGGTGAAACTGACGACTCCATGCGTGTTCGCGTGTGCCAGCAGCGCCCCACGCAGGGTTTCCGGTTGGTCGAGGCTGAACCCAAACGCGGCGAAAAAAGCTGACTTGCCATCAGAATTTTCTTCTGAAAGCAGGTAGGCAGAAAGCTTTTGCGCTTCAACAAACGCTTGTTCAAGGTTGGGCAGCTTCATTCGCCATCCTCGCCACCATCCAACTCCGCATCCCGCCCCATGCGAACCTTGATGTCGTAGTGGATGATGAAGTCGAGTTCCGCATCGGTGAAGCCGTAATGCCGCGCCAGCACCCGCTCGATCATGCCGACTTCATGCCGACGACCGCATACTCGACGCCGCTAGGGTTACCGACATGCTTCGACGCATCGAGGATTTCCATCCCGACTAGGCTGCCATCTGCGGCGTAGTCGAGGATCACCCCCGGCTTATCTTCGTCGCTTTCGGCAATCGGGGCAGCGTTGAACAGAATCCGCAGCACATCGACGCTGGCATCGTAGATTACTTTCATCATTCATCGCTCCAATACTTCTCAACCTTGCTGGTACGGTAGACAGTGACGACGGTCAGCGGATCGGTCATTTCGACAATGGCACGCACCACATACAGCTTACCGTCGATTTCAACTTTTGACTGATACGCTTTGCGGTCGCTGTGAGCTTCGATAATCTGCCCCGGCGACTCCATGACGGTTTGCAATATATCAAGCGGGATGCCGCGCCGTTCGGCTTCTTCACGGGCGTGATCGGATATGCGGTAAGTGGGTTCACTCATGCCTCCCCCTCGCCGTCCGACTCCGCGTCCCGCCCCATGCG
>CAZPZP010000097.1:0-9570 GCA_964591025.1 uncultured Chthonomonadaceae bacterium | reverse complement strand
TATTCCGCTGGACTCTTGCAAGAGGTCTATTCAAAGCGTTCTGAATGCTGTACAGGTGACACAGGAGGAAACACCCTTTCTACGGGCTTCTGGCTCAAGTTCCTCTTCAATCCAACAGAGAAACTGAGAAAATCGCTCTTGTATCACTGTTGGTGTTTCCGCGATCCCGCCAAGAGCGTAATGGGGCAAAGAGGACTCGACAGTAAAAGGACAGGCGTGAAAGTTACCTGTGCTGGTCAATGTCGGGTAGCAGCGATAACAGCGTTGCGGTACGTCAGAATCTACCCCGGCTTGCCGCCCCACCGGCACGGCAAAATCGTGCGAGAGAAAAATACGCGCCGGATGCTCTCTATGATAGGCTTGAAGAGCCGCAAGCGTTGCGGCGGGCAGAGGTTTTTCTCCTGTGCCGGTGGCGATGGCATAGTTGAGAACAACGCGAGTGTCGGGATCGGACTGAAGAAGATTGAGCAGTACACGCGGACGTAGTCCATTGCTGAAAACCGTAATCGCCCCGATAAATCCCTGCTCACGTAGATAAGACACACTCCACATAAGGTTTTCGGCATCAAGTGTCGGCTCGCCACCGTAAACTTTAAGGCTGCCCTTCTGGGCAACAAGGTTTACGGCGGCTTGGAGAACCTCTGCGTGGAAAGGCTCATGATGCCCTTGAGGTTCGCCGTGGACACAGCAGAAAGCGCAGGCACGGTTGCAGCGTGATCCATGATAAAGGTGGAGTTCATCCATTTTGCCTGCTTCGGATACGATCCCAAGAACAGAGTTGTCAAAAATAGGGAAAAGAGTGGTATGAGACATCATGGATTTACGATTTTCGCCTCTTCTTCCAGCCAAATGCAGCAACACCCGCTCCGATAAGCCCGGCTCCAACAAGGCAGGCGGCAATCACTCCTTGACGCGGGCGAATCTTATGGACATACAGTTCTAATGTTTTGTCAATGAGCGGTTCCTGAAGTTTTTGTTCGTACCAGCGTTGGGCGGCACGCTGGCTCGACATGGTGAGCGTTGGGTACACATGTGTGAGATCGGCAATTGCGCGGACGCTATGACCATGCTGCATGGCGAAGACCCATTCCTGAATCAATTCCCCTGCTCGCGGTCCCAGAATATGCGCTCCGAGAATCTTGCCGCCAATACCCTGCGTCAGCACTTTCACCAAACCCCGGGATGCGTTTTCAATCAGGGCGCGATCATCTTTGGTGAACGGCTGCCGCAAAACATCATAAGAAAGCCCCTGCTGCTTCGCCTCTTCTTCCGTTAAACCGACATGGGCGAGTTCGGGGTCTGTGAAGGTTGCCCAGGGAGCGACACGAAACGATTTTCTTTCGCTGCCCGGAAACACAATGTTTCGCACGACCATTTTGGCTTCATATTCCGCTATATGCGAAAATTGGTAGTCGCCGAGGAGATCGCCGCAGGCATAGATATTGGGAGATGAAGTACGCAGTGCCGAATCGGTAGGGATACGATCTGCTTCACAATGCACGCCCGCCGCTTCCAAATTCAGCCCCTCGATATTCGGCGCACGCCCCACTGCAATCAAAATCGCATCACATCTCACTTCACTTGTTGTCTCTTCATGGGTAAGAATGGCAATGCGCTGCTCCCCTTCGAGACGTACTGCCTTGAGTGTTGTGTTCAGCCGAATGTCCAATCCGTCCTGCCGAAGGTAGCCCTCCAGCATTTGTGTCAGTTCGGCGTCATCTTGCGGAAGCAGACGGTCAGCCTTCTGAACAAGGATGACCCGGCTGCCGAGCAAATGGAATGCCTGTGCCATCTCGACACCAATCGGTCCGCCTCCGATGACAAGCAGAGTCGGAGGAATCGCTTGCAGATCGAAAAGGGTTTGATTGGTGAGAAAACCTGCCTCCTGCAATCCGGGAATTTCCGGGACAATAGGGTGCGAGCCCGTCGCAAGAATGAAGTTCGCTGCTCGCAACGTCCGTCCGTCCAGAAGCACGGTATGTGCGTCTTGAAAATGGGCGTTTCCGTACTCTATCTCTGTTCCACACTGCTCTATCAGATCGCTGGATGCATCGGCAGTATGGACACGTTCAATTGTCTTTCTCACCCACTCCATCACACCGGAAGTCTCTTCGGGTTCAAGAGGACGGTTGCTTAGTCCGACGGAGGAGGCTGTTCGTATTGTTTGGGCTGTCTTTGCGGCGTGCAGCAGTGCTTTGCTTGGAACGCATCCCGTGAAAGAGCATTCGCCGCCAAGACGTTGCTTTTCGATGAGCAGAACGCGCTGTTTGAGAGACCCAGCAAGAACACCGGAGACGATCCCCGCTGAACCACCCCCCAAAATTATCGTATCGTAGTCTAGATTCTTCATGATTTTGTGGTATCTTTTCTGACAGAAGGTTTCCTGCTTGTCGCTTGCAGAGAAGGACAGTACCCCCTCAATCTTGATCCTCTTTCGAAGCCCAATTTTATTTCACGGTTTAATGCAGGGCTGCTGCATTGAAGAGGTGATTTAGCGCAAATTCCGACAAGCCTGAACAGTTACGTATTAAACGGTGATTCATTCTCATTTCACCGTATACGGTGGTGCTGCCAGAAAGCAGAGCAGTGCAAAGTATTCCAGATAATGCCAACCCTGTCGTGATCGTCATGGCAAAAGCCCCGCGTGCCGGTCATGTAAAAACGCGGTTGTGTCCGCCACTGCTGCCCTCTCAGGCGGCATCGCTTGCTGCCTGTTTGTTTCAGGATACCGTAACACGGGCTATAACTCTGTGCCCATCTGTTCTCGTTGCCTACACTCCTGACGACGGACGCGAAGAGATGGAAACTATTGTGCCCTCCGGTGTCTTATGGATGCGTCAGTGTGGACAAGACTTGGGTACGCGCATGACGCTGGCAATTCGGAGTGCTGGTCAGCAGGGGTTTTCCCCACTTGTCATGATAGGGATTGACAGCCCCACACTCCCGTCTACGCTCATTGTAACAGCGATAGAAAGGCTGGCGAATAACGAGGCGGATGTCGTCTTTGTCCCTGTTGATGATGGGGGGTTTTCCCTGATCGGTGTCCAGAGATTTGTGCCTGGTCTTTTCGACGGAGTCGCATGGAGTACAGCGACAGCCCTGACCGACACTCTCCATAATGCGATTGCTTTGAACCTGCTCCCGATGCAGCTGGAACCCTGGTACGATATAGATACCCCAGAAGATTTGGCACGGCTGTACAGGGAACTGAATTGCAGCCAAACGGCAGGAGACTATGCCCCTCGAACCTATGCTTTGATGAAAGAATATGAAAATTTCAGTAATTATCCCTACGCTGAATGAGGAAAAAATGTTGCCAAACACACTGCAAAACGTGGCTGACTGCCTTCCCTGTAGCGAAGTCATTGTGGCAGATGGCGGCAGCACAGATCGCACACGCGCCATTGTTTTGGAATTTTCTGCTCTGTCGCTTCTGCTGATCGATTCTCTCAAAGGACGAGGCAACCAGATGAATGCAGGGGCAGCGAAAGCGACAGGAGATGTTCTGCTCTTTTTGCATGCGGATACTCATCTGCCGGTTCAGGCTGAGAGTATGATTGAGGAAGCACTGCAAAATCCACAAATACTTGGCGGTTTCTTCCGGATCGCATTTGTTCCGGGATTTCCTCTCGCGAATTTGTATGCGTGGGGCTACAATCTTCGCAGCCATCTGCGCGTGTTTTATGGTGATGCCGCTCTGTTTGTGCGCCGCGATGCCTTCGAGCGATTGGGCGGATATCAAGCCGCCTTGATCATGGAAGATGTAGAACTGATCTTTCGTTTGCGGCGTGCCGGCAAACTGGCTTATCTCCGTAAAGGAACGGTGTGTTCATCGTCGAGGCGATTTCCGACCACATGGATTGGTATAAAAATGCTGGGCATTTGGTTCTCGCTGCATTTTTTAATGGCGTGCGGAGTCTCTCAGGAAAAACTCGCCCGATTGTATCCTGAAAAACGCTAACGGAATGAATGGAGCCAATGATGGTTGATCCGCAAAGAATCGCGGTTTTAGGCGCGGGGAGTTGGGGAACGGCGTTGGCGGCACTATTGGCGGCAAACGGGCATGACGTTCGCCTGTGGTCGCGGGATGCAGAGTTGGCGGCGCGATTGACCATCGAAAGAGAAAATCGCCGATATCTGCCGGGTATCGCTCTTGCCGACACTATCACGCCGAATGCCGAGATTGAAACGGTTGTCGAAAGTGCGTCCGTCGTTGTCTTCGCGGTTCCGAGTGTGGCGGTGCGCGGCGTGGCGCGTGGAATCTCCTCAATATTGAGCGACAACGCCATTTTGCTTTCTGCCGCGAAGGGTTTGGAGGACGTGACGGGCAAGCGAATGAGCGAAGTCCTCGCCGAAGAGATTCCAGCAGCGGAACCGCGCATCGTCGTGCTTTCGGGTCCCAACCTCGCTGTTGAAGTGGCGCGGGGCGTTCCGACGGCGAGCGTGGCAGCGTCTTATGAAATCGAATATGCGCGGCAGGTGCAACAATTATTCATGGAACAGAAGATGCCGACGTTTCGGGTCTATACTGGGCGCGATGTGGTTGGCGTTGAACTCGGCGGCGCGGTCAAAAACGTGATTGCGATTGGTGCGGGCATTTGCGACGGCTTGGGATATGGCGACAATTCCAAAGCGGGCTTGATGACTCGCGGCTTGACGGAGACGATTCGCTTGGGAGTGGCACAGTCGGCGGAAATGACGACGTTTCTGGGATTGTCAGGGGTCGGCGATCTGATCGCAACGGGCGCGAGTCGGTTGTCACGCAATTACCGGGTTGGGTTCGCGCTGGGGCAGGGCAAAACGCTCGATGCAGTGTTGAAAGAAATTGGGCAGGTCGCCGAAGGTGTGCCGACTACTCACGTTGTCTGCCAGTTGGCACGGAACTGCGGGGTCGAAATGCCCTTGTGCGAGGCGATCTATGCAGTCTTATTTGAGAGTCGCGCCCCACAGGAGATGATTCGGGAACTGATGCTCCGCCCTCCCAAAGACGAGTCCGACCTGATATAAGGCGGAAAAATCAAAGATTTCTGCGCGGTTGTCTTGACACAGGAAACCTCCTGCCGTATAATAAGCGTGCAATCGGGCGGCAAACATCGAGGGGATATCGTCCAGAGGTTAGGACGAGGGATTTTCAGTCCTTAAACCGGGGTTCGATTCCCCGTATCCCTATACAGTTTTGTCGTCCGATTGCGCTTTGCCCAGGTGGTGAAATGGCATACACGCTAGCTTGAGGTGCTAGTGCCCGCAAGGGCGTGCAGGTTCAACTCCTGTCCTGGGCACCAACTCTTTTCTTGGGCGGTTGGCTTGGTGGTAGAGCATCTCGTTCACACCGAGAAGGTCACTGGCATCCCTTCCAGCCCACATAGTAAATCAGCACAATCATACGTCGCAGCACTGCAAAATAACGATTTAACCCGCCGCCCTCTCTCGTCAATTGATACAGGGAGGCGGTTTTTTGTTATTTTCGTTTGTTCTTCGCTTGGGGTCGTGTCCATCATCTCGATGCTTCCATGTCCAAGACGCTCGATACATTGCGGGGAATTTCCTGCCTGTGTCTGTTTCGCTTCTCCGGTTCGTTGCAGATATGATGCCCGATGGAGGGAAACAGGGCAATTCCTCTTTCGCATCGAGGGCTTGCGTGCAGGAAACCCGCTCCGCTCTGTCGAATGTCTCCAATAAGGAAGCACCAAATATGCCTGACAATTTCCCAACCGATGAATCAATGGAGACAACGATGCCCGAAGAAATGGTTTCGATCTACGACGCCCCCGATCAGTTCACTGCGGAACTGATTTGTGCAACCCTCGAAGCGGCAGGTATAGAAGCGACCATCCCGCACCTGACGATCGGACCAGCGTCAGGTTTATTCCCCCATTTAGGTTTGGGCTGGAGCCGTGAGGTAAGCGTTCCAGCGTCTCAAGTGGAAGCAGCCCGCGCTGTTTTGCAAGCCGAGTTGCCGCCGGAAGCCGAACTCATTGCCGAACAAGAGGTGGATACTCTTACACTCGAAGAAGCCGAAGAGCGTATTCGCAATCTGTGACGCGATCCTCTCCCCCAATGGCAAGAGCCACTGACGCGCCGAAGCCGGTTCCGGTTCCGGGCGCAAGTGTGGCGCGAGGAGATCGAGCAGACGCGCCGCCGCCTTCTCCCGATATGCCGGAGACACTTAAATGGCGATTACCCATTGTTAACCCCGCGAAGGCGGACTTCACGCCTTTGTAGCAGTGACTTTAGTCGCCCGATGAGAGTGGAAGAATTATTTTTTCGTAAGTCCCTTACTTTAGTTTCCGGTAAAATCATGTTTACATTTGTCTGCCTGACACCGTGTCAGACACTTTGACACTCTCTCAATCTCATTTGAGATTGGAGAATTTCTCCAAGTTGCCCTGATCATCAGGCAAAGAGTAAAAAAAGAACGGTTTCACTGCCATATGAAGGGCAAATGTCTGACACCTGTCACTCTCAAAGGCTCAAAGGTGACGCAATTTACCGGAAACTAAAGTATAAAGCAAGTGACCCAATAGTCAAAGCCGCGTTCTCTATCCCGAAAACGGAAATAGAAAAAGCCGAACAGCAAGAGAGCAAGAAAGTCACGCCTCCAGCACCATATCAGAAGAAATAAGCCGCCGAAACGATTTCGGCGGCTTGGATTTTGGTGGGTGTGTCAAGTCAGTCAGTACCCAAAGAAGCGGCTAAAACTGCCTTCAAGCGATCATACACATTGGCGAGACTTTCGGGGATCACGCGCACATCTCCCAAGACCGGCATGAAGTTGGTATCGCCATTCCAGCGCGGCACAATATGCCAGTGGAGATGATCGGCGATTCCCGCCCCCGCGACGCGCCCCATATTTACGCCCAAGTTATAGCCATGCGGCGCAAACGCCGCTCCCAACGCTCGAATTCCGACTCGTGTCAGGCGCATCACTTCCAGAAGTTCGGGGTCGGTCAGTTCTTCCATTGTCGCAGTATGGCGATATGGCACAACCATGAGATGCCCGTTGCTGTACGGGTAAGCGTTCAGGATAATGAAGGCGTGATTGCCGCGATGCAGAATCAGCAGCTCTTTGTCGCGTTCCGGCGGCTGTGCAGGAAACTGGCAAAAAATGCACCCTTCGATTTTGTCCGCACCTTCGATATATTTCAGTCGCCACGTCGCCCACAAATGCTCCGGCATGAATCCTTGCTCCTCACTGAAAATTGTCATACGAAGTCCATCTTGGCACGAAACTCCGACAGGAATCAAGCAGTCCCTTACGGTGTACAGGGCAAACGCATCTAAATCTGTCAACAACTATCAAACGCTTCTCTCCAAGCCAGAAATTGTCGTTTTAGGTTGCCTTTGGTCTCCGGTAGGGAGCAGAAGGATGGTTTTCAGTCATGGTTTTCCTGAAAAAGTTACTTGCCCTGACAACGGGTTGATAACCGCCTATCTCATGACGGAAATTTAACCTTGGTTGAATTAAGATGCGTTCGCCCTATGGCATTGTCAATGACCCAACGACCTAACCGCCAAAATCGAGTATACTCTACTCATCATGTCCACTCGCCTGAACGCTTTGCCCGACGCCGATAACTCTGAAAATGCGCGAGGCAAAGCGATCAGCGCGATGATTGTTGCCGCCGTGATCTTCGCGGTGATGGGAGCTTCCACCAAAGCCGCATCACGTCCCAGCGTCGGGCTTCCCTCTTTGCCGGGCGGTGAACTTGCCTTTTTCCGTTACCTCTGCGGTCTCGTTTTTCTGCTCATATTGGCGAAGGTTCGCGGCGCAGATTTGCTCGGCAATGACCGCAAAGGCTTGCTGCTGCGCGGACTTTGCGGCGGCGTCGCGAGTACCGCGTTCTTCGTCGGCATCAAGCATACCACGCTGACCAACGCCACGCTTCTCAATTATACCTTTGTCATTTGGGGCGCGATCTTTGCGGCACTGACCCTTGGCGAACACCTCAAGGCACGGGCGATAGCGGCACTGGTTCTGGCGATGTCGGGCGTCGTTCTGATCACGCGCCCCGAAATCGGACACCTGCGTTTTGGTGATGCCGCTGCCTTGTTCAGCGGACTCATGGCGGGTGTCGCAGTGGCACAAATTCGGCGATTGCGGCAGGGCGAAAGTTCGACGGCGATTTTCTTCTATTTCAATCTGTTCGGGATACCAGTCGCACTCCTCAGCCTTCCGTTCGACAGTACGCCGTTCGTGGTTCCTGCGCCCGCACAAGTTCCGATCCTCTTACTCATCGGGGCTTCGAGTGTCGCCGCCCAACTCCTGATGACTTATGGCTATCGCGCCCTCAGTACCGCGCAAGGCAGTCTGCTCACGCTCACCAGCATCGTCTATTCGTCGGCGGCAAGTTACTTTCTCTTTCACGAACCGTTTACGCTCTCTACTTTTTGGGGCAGTGTGCTGATTGTCGGAGCCGCATTTATTCTGGTCACGCAAGCCCTAAGTCGCACAAGACCGTAACCCTATGCGCCGAAACGTGTCTATGATCTACAGCATGAGATCAAGAATAATCGCTCTATAGCCCGGTCGGGTGATCGAGGAAGGTGGTCTCGAAGCCGAACCTGTCCACAAGATGTGCGGCGAGTGCCTGAACTCCCACCGTCTCTGTCGCATAATGACCGGCGTACAATACATTGATTCCGCGCTCTTCCGCTTCGAAAAAGGTGTGGTGATTGCCCTCGCCCGTCAGAAACGTATCGCAGCCAGCAGCAGCCGCTCGCGCAATATCGGAACCCGCCCCGCCCGTGCAAATCCCAACGCGCTTCACCGTTTCCGTCCCGAACGGCATGACCAACGGTTTTATATTCAGCACCGATTCGACTCGCTGAATAAACTCCACACGCGGCAATTCGGTATCGCCCCAATAGGCGATATTGACGCCCTCGAAGGGCAAAAAACTGCCGCTGATCTCAATGCCGAGTTTTCGCATGAGAACCGCGTTATTGCCGACTTCGAGATGAGCATCCAGCGGCAAATGCGCGGAATATAGTGCCATTCCGCTTTCGATGAGCGGCGCGATTCGGCGATAGTAGTTCCCCGTAATCGGAGCCTTTGCGCCCCAAAACAGCCCGTGATGGACGAGCATCAACTCCGCGCCCCACCCAATGGCTTGCTCGATAGTCGCAATGCACGCATCAACCGCCACCGCTATTCGCTTCACATCATGCTTGCCCTGCACCTGCAATCCATTGAAGGCATCGCGATAATCGGGCATCGCTCGCGTGTCCAGAAAATCGTCCAGATAACTCACCAATTCGTCCAATTGCATCGCATTTTTCCTTACAGATTCGATTCTTCTGTACATTATACTCCTTTAGTTTCCGGTAAATTGCGTTGCCGATGAGCCTTCGAGAAGAGCAAATGTCAGACATTTGCCCTTGCAGTGACCCAAGAGCGATTCTTTCCCCCTCTTTCCCTGCTCATCAGGACAACTGGGAGAAATGCCGCAAGTCGTTTTGAGAGTGAGAGGCTGCCAAAGTGTCTGATAGAGTGTCAAGCAGACAAAAGTCAACAAGATTTTACCGAAAACTCAAGATACAAGATATATTAGACCTCTTGCCTAAGTTCAG
>CAZPZP010000096.1:0-9667 GCA_964591025.1 uncultured Chthonomonadaceae bacterium | reverse complement strand
CGATGAGGTTGGGAGTCGTCCGTCCTGCTTGAAGAGACCCTTCTGTTGTGAGGGAGAAAGAATCGTGACTCTCTTGATCGCCCCACATTCAATCGAAGGCACAAACTTTCCATTGCCTCGTCCGTAGGACGTCTGTTTTTGAGGCGGGTACGTTTTTGTACCCGGTTGCCCTCATTTGTTTCGCACCCAAGCGAAAACTCAAGAAAGAGTTTTTTCAGGAGACAGCGAAATAGCGACATACGGTTTTGATGCAGGATTCTGACAGCATAAATCAGCGAGCAGGGAGGCAACCCGTTACGCCCGGAAAAGAACCCCTTTTGTTTGCTTTTGCCTTTCTTTTTGCTCAGAAAAAAAAAAGTTGCGAAACCCTTGCATAAAATCGAAAACTATCGTATATAATATAAGTGAGGAGTGACCTATTCCAAAAGTCCCTCTTCTACCCTTCTTCTGATACTACGAATAAGCCACAAAGCGAAATCGCTGCAACATCGGCGAATTTTTGCGACCCTATGCAAAGCAGAGGGAATTTATAGCATATTCGCTGCAATCAAAAGAGATTGCTCATGCACGATGACAGCGTTGTCCGCGAAGCGGTAGGATTTTCTTCTTTCTCTTCAGTTGGCACAAATTATGCAATCATCTACACAAGCATCCTTGTAGAACGCTGCCAACGTCCTACACCTTATCACTCCGCAGGGCAACCCCTGCACTTTTTCTTATCATTTTTTAACACTGGGAGGGTTTGTTTAATGAAATCCCGAATTACACGCGGATTCACCTTGATTGAACTGCTCGTTGTGATCGCCATTATCGCGATCCTTGCCGCCATCCTGTTCCCTGTCTTCGCTCAAGCCCGTGAGCGAGCACGTGGCATCTCCTGCTTGTCCAACGTCAAGCAGCTTGGTACAGGTCTGTATATGTACGTCCAAGATTACGATGAGCGGTTGCCCTCCGCCTTCGTTAATGTTCCTCCGATCAACGGCGGCAACACGGACGTCATTCCCTACGATATGCAGATTATGCCCTACATCAGGAACGCGCAGCTGTTCGCCTGCGGAAGCGATTCAACCCGCACCGCAACCGACCCGAACTTCGCGATTTGGGATGGCGCGTTTCGTACCCGTCCCTACAGACGTCGCTCCTATGGCTACGTCGGTGCGTTGAACACCCAAGAGCGAGCCCTTCTGGGACAAGGTCAACCCGACCCGAACGTCGGTATGTCCACATGGGGATCAGGCAACTCCCTCGCGGCAATTGATGCTCCGGCAGAAACGATTGCGTTGACCGAAGCATGGGGAACCAACGAAAGCGGCGATGGCGAGACCTTTATGGTCGGTTCACCGTGGGGTTCGCTGTTCACTAACTGCGATGCATGGAAACTCGCGGGACGCAGAAAGCCCGCCGTAGGTCCCATTGACAATGGGCCTCCCGGCTGCGACGAGCGCTTCAACAACGTGAACGTGCTTCCGATGAGGGGTCACTTCGACAGCGGCAACTATGTCTTTGCCGATAGTCATGCCAAGCAGATGCGCTGGGCGCAGGTTCGCGGCAACGACTTCTTCCTGTGGAAGCTCCGCAAGCCGATCGTCAACTTCGTACCGTAGTTTGCATGAGGTTGTGTTCCTTCTCAAAGTGGAAGGCGTTATCGTGATACGGTCTTCTCGCTTTGCGTAGGAATAATCCGATAGGAAGAGCGGCGCAGAGGAGTTCTTCTTCTGCGCCGCTTTGTTGTTCTGGTGAGGAACCTAATTGAGTCTAACAGACGTATTCGTGACAAGGCAGTCTGCGAAAAGTTTTCCTCAGAGTTGCGCGTGGAGCGTTCGCGGAGTTAGTCTCAAGGGTGGTCTCAAATTAATTGATGAGGAGTTCACAACGATGAAACACTGGAAAATGGGTTTGGGCGTGCTGGGTTTGGTGCTTCTGGCAGGCTGCGGCGGCAAAGAGGAACCCAAGGCGGCTCCTGCGACGACAGGAGCGGGTGGAACGGCAACACCGCCTTCCGGAATCGCACAGCAGATCAAGGACAACCCCAACATCCCTGCCGATCAGAAAGCAAAGTACGGCGGCAAGTAGAGGGGGAGAGGTCGCTGTCTGTACTGACGTGACCTTTGTGTAAGCAATGCCTTTCGGTAGTAATGAAGAAACAAGATTGACGACAGTGACCACGCACAATTCGGCAGAGGTTGAGGCGACGACACCGAAACCGCATCCGACGCGGCACCGTCGTCTCTTGTTTGTTGGGTTTCTCCTGACACTGCTTTTCGCTGGAGGCATTGCGTTTCGACGCGCCCAAGATGCAACCGCCCTGCGTGAAGCCTACCTGCCCCAATTGGAAGCGCGTGCCGAACGCGAACCCAATCATGGACAATTGCAGGCATTGACCGCCGGACGATTGACGGAAGCCAACGCTTATGCCGAGGCGGTTCCTTATTTGGAACGCGCTGTTCGCGCCGGAGAAAACGAAGAGATCGTTTGGCGGACGTGGGCGGCAGCGACTGCCGCGAGCGGAGACCGCGAACAAGCCGGGACGATTTTGCTTGCCGCGAAAAAAGCCGTTTCTAATTTCTCCGAGATCAAAGCGGCGATCCAACGATGTCGCACTCTCCCCGCAGAGACTTCCGTCGAGAAATTGGCGGAAACCATCTGCCCCGAAGGAGTGCGCGGTCTCGTTTCCTACTACAATCGCGGGAGTTTTCTCAACGGTTGGGTGGAGAAAACGGGGCTTGACAACCCCGAAAAAAGCGGCTTCGAAACGCGGCACGCATGGGCAAAAGCGAAGCCGAACGACGCACAAGCCCTGCGCTATTGGGGCGAGGCTCTTGCCCGCAACCGCCGCTATGTCGAGGCAGAAAGTGTCCTCCGGCATACACTCGAACTCGATCCCTCTTCCCTCGACGCTCGCCTTGCCCTTGCCGATGCTCTCAAATCACGCGGCGAGTTTGGAAAGGCGGGTCTGGAATATATCGCCTGTCTGAAAAAGAAAAAAGACTGGCTCCCCGCTTTGATGGGTTTGGGGCAGGTCGCCCTCGAAAAGCGAATGCTTCCTATTGGAACCGATGTGTTCGAGCGTGCCGTCAAGCAAGCCCCCGACAATGTCGAGGCTTGGATCGGCTTGGGACGCGCCCACTATAATCGCCGTCTCAATCTCAGTCGGGCATTGGAAGCGTTCCAAACAGCAGCAAAACTCGATCCCAACCGTACCGATTTTTCGACCAACTACTCCAATGCGTTGCGCGTCAACTTCAAATATGAGGACGCCGAAGCGGTTTTGCGCCGCCGTTTGGGTGACGATAACAACGATGCCCAAGCGCACTATCTGCTTGCCCTCCTCCAATTGGATTATAAACCCTCTGCGGAGCGGCGAACCGCCGCCATCGAAGGACTCCGCAACTCGCTTCGCCTTGCTCCCGATGTCTCTGCGACGGAAACGCGACTGGCACAATTGCTGCTTGAGGATGGCAAGCCGGAAGAAGCCATCGGTCTGCTGGAAAAAACATTGAGGCGTGACCGCAACAATCTCACGGGCTATCAGACACTCGCTCGTGCCCTCCGCAAAACGGGCAAAAAAAAGGACGCCGAGATTGTCCAAGCCAGTGCCAACGAACTTTCGGCATACTTGCAACGCACTTCCTTTTTGGAAGATTTGCTGCAACGACAGCCCGGCAATCTCAAAGCCCATAAAGAGTTATTGGATTTGTATGAGCGTGCCAGTGATACCGAAAAAGCCGCACGTCAGCAAGAGATCGTTGCCATCTTGGAGAAACACCCCGAAATGGCGACACGCGGCATCAAAGATATGAATTCCGCCACCGCTTTAGGAACTCCACAGAAGTAATATCTCCGTGAGATACGGCGAAATGCCTTTCGGCTAGAGACAACCGAGACCCTCAGAAATCGCAAAAACTATGAACAACCTTGACCGATTGTCAACGAAGACAGCTTTCTTTTTGGGCTTGACGGCTCTTTTGTCCGGCTGCACTCCGAAAACGCCCCCATCGAATGCGGGACAGCCGACCGTCACGCCTGCCACTCAGCAGAGTGGCACATCTCCAGCGGGGGGCGGGCTGCGTTTTGCGGAGGTGGCGGAAAAATCGGGAATCAACTATCTCTGGGAAGTACAGGGCAAACGTCCGCTTACGATTTTGCAGACGATTGGAAACGGCTGCGCCTTTTTCGATTATGACAACGACGGCAATCTCGATATTCTGCTGGTCGGGCGCGAAACGGTTCTCTACAAAGGCGACGGCAAAGGCAAATTTTCTGATGTCAGTGCGGCGACAGGTATCAGCAAACTCACAGGGCATCTGCTCGGCTGTGCAGTCGGGGATTATGATAACGATGGGTTTGCCGATGTGTATCTCTCTGCTTATCGCGGCGGCGTTTTGCTGCACAATCAAGGCGGCAAAGCGTTCTCGAATGTGACCAAATCTTCGGGAATTGCGGCGCAGCCTTGGGCTTCTTCCTGTTCGTTTGCCGACCTCGACGGTGACGGCAAACTCGACCTCTATATTTGCAATTATGCTCAGTTCGGTCCGAATACGAAACCGCAGTTGTGTGAATTCAATGGAATTTTGAGTTCGTGCGGACCGAAATTCTATTTACCGGAAAAGGGCGTTGTCTATCGCAACCTTGGAAGCGGCAAGTTCCAAGATGTGACGAAAGCGGCGGGGGCAGATAAGGTTTCGGGCAGAGCGTTGGGCGTAGCGATTGCCGATTTCGACAGTTCGGGGCGGCAGAGTATCGCCATTGCAAACGATGAACTTCATGGCGATTTGCTGCACAATTTAGGCAAAACCCGCTTCAAGAATGTCGGAACCGAATCGGGGACTGCGACGGACAGCGACGGCAATGTGCATGGCGGTATGGGAATTGATTGGGGCGATTACGATAACGACGGCAAACTCGATCTCTTCGTGGCGACTTTCCAGCATGAGGCGAAAAACGTCTATCGGAACGAGGGCGACGGGCTGTTTACGGACAACTCGGCGCGGTTGGGCTTGGTGGACAAAACGGCGGAAATGGTGACGTTCGGCGTGAAATGGTTCGATGCGGACAACGACGGACATCTTGACCTGATTCTCGCCAATGGTCACGTTCAGGACAATATCGCCGCGATTGACAAAGCGGCAACCTACCGCCAACCGATCAAACTGTTCCGCAATCTCAGCGGCACGGGATTCGAGGATGCTGGCAAGACGGCGGGCGCGATCTTTGAGCAGCGATTTGTCGGACGCGGTTTGGCAGTCGGCGATTACGACAACGACGGCAAAATGGATGCGCTGGTCGTTGACAGTGAAGGCAAGCCACTTCTGCTCCACAACGAGACGCCCGCGGCAGGAAGTTGGCTGCTGCTGAAATTGGTCGGCTCCAAAGGGAATCGCGACGGCATCGGGGCATTGGTGACGGTGGAGGCGGATGGCAAAAAACTGCTCCGGCACAGTGCCACTGATGGGTCGTATTTGTCGGCGTCGGACAGGCGCGTTCACTTCGGTTTGGGCAAAGCAGCAACGGCGACGATCACGGTGAAATGGACGAATGGCACAACAACCGTCAAAGATGTGCCGGTCAATCAGGTACTGACGGTGCGCGAAGAGGGGCAGCCCGCCGTCTCTCAGGTATCGCGTCCTTAAACCGTTTCTCATCTTGGCAGAAACTGCGCCGTGAAAAGCAAAACGCACGCCCTCTCAAAATAAGGTGAGAGGGCGTGCTTGATAAATGGTATAAAATAATGCTGGTTTACTGCGCTTGGTGCGTAGCAGAAGCGTTCACTACGGGATAGACTTCGCGTATGGTGGTGCGATAATCCGCGTCATGCGGCGCGAGATTGTGGGCAACATGAGACGGCACACTGACGAACACTTGCTGCCCGCTTCGTGGGAAAACCAATCCCACCCGAACGGGCTGATCCATGCGGGGCGTTTCTCCTTTCTCTAGATTGCTCTCTTCTCTTGACGGGAAGCAGACTGCAAAAAGTTCCTGCTTTTCTCAAAAGAAAATGGATACGGGCGACAATAACCCGTCACAAATTGCTCCAGTCGGTGACGGAACGCTGACGTGGATTGACGTGCAGCCCCGTCGTATGCAGATAGGCAATGGCACGTTGAATCGGGGTCAATGTTCCCGAAATCGTGATGTCAATTGCTCCGCCCTCTTCTTCATCGAACGCCGCCGACTCGATATTGACGAATACATCGAAATCTCTGCCGATACGATAGAGAATGGGAGCGTGCGCCTGTGCCGCATTGACCGTTTTGAGACTGACCTCAATGGTATTGGCAGCTTCCATCTCTTTTTCGGGCAGAGGATATTGCGGCACATCGCCCCACGGCTGTACCTCATCTTTATACAAACCGAGGCGGCGCAGGTAGTTGGTCGCCTGTTCGACTTCCAACTGCGAGCCTTCTAACTCCACCGCGAGATAGGCAAAATCTTCTGAAACCCGTGCGCGCTGAATAGTGGTCACAACACGGAACAGTTTGCCCAATCGCCAGAGCAGTGGTTGTTGGGCATATTCGCGTCCTGCATTGATATTGACGGTAACTGCTGCCATGCGCCTTCACTGTCCTCCCAAATCGAAATATGATGACTACTTGCCCCACTATTCTACCCCATTAAAGAGGAAGAGAAGGGGACAGGGGGAGAAAAAACCGATGCAATGATCCACGAAACACACGAAAAAACAACACAAAAACGATTTGCGAACAACAAAGAAGCAAAAACTCCCCTCTCCCGCGCTTGCGTTGGAGAGGGGTTGGGGGTGAGGGCAGAATCTCTGTGCTTCGGTGTCTCTGTGGTTTGGGTATCTATCAGCCACCGGCAATGGCAGGGACAATCGAGATCGAATCGCCTTCGTTGATGGGCGTGTCTTTGCCTTCGAGGAATCGAATGTCTTCCTCGTTGACGTAGATGTTAATGAATTTTCGCAGTTCGCCGCTGTCATCGGTGATGCGTGCGGCGATGCCCGGAAATTGGGCTTCTAATCCACTGATAAGCGTTGTGATCGTACCGGGTTCGACGGTGACGGTATCCTGCTCGTTGGTGAACTTGCGAAGCGGTGTCGGTATAAGAACACTGACTGCCATGATTCTTTCTCCTTAGACCGCTGTGAGTATTTTCTCTGCGGACAGCAGTTTTTCGGTTTGCAGAGCCGCATCGAGCGACGCCAGTTTCGGCTGAATATAGGTCGGTTCGCCCAGCTGTCCGGTGACCGCTTCGAGCGTTTTCAACCCGTTGCCTGTAATCGCAATCACAACGGTTCCTTCATCAGCAAATTTGCCTTGTTCTGCCAGCCGCTTGGTGACCGCTACGGTGACACCTCCTGCCGTTTCGGTGAACAAGCCTTCGGTGCGTCCGAGCAGTTTGATGCCTTCGATGATCTCTTCGTCGCTGACATCGTCTGCCCATCCGCCCGATTTGCGAACCGTTTCCATTGCCATCAAGCCATCGGCGGGGTTGCCAATCGCGATAGATTTGGCGATGGTATTGGGCTTTTGCGGGCGGAAAATCTCCGAGCCGTTCTTGATCGCGGTTGTGATTGGCGAACAGCCCGTTGCTTGCGCGGCATACATTTTGGTCGGGACGCCGTTTTCCAGCAAGCCGAGGCGATCCAGCTCATTCAAGCCTTTGTAGATTTTGGAGAGGAGCGAGCCGCCAGCGCAGGGCGCAACCACGTGATCGGGAGCCTTCCAGCCAAGCTGTTCCGCGATCTCATAGCCAAACGATTTGGAGCCGTCGCCATAAAACGGGCGCAGGTTGATATTGACGAACGCCCATCCATACTTATCTGCCGCTTCCGCACAGAGCCGGTTGACTTCGTCATAGTTGCCAGAGACCGCCATAACGTGGGTTCCGTATACGAGCGTGCCGAGAACTTTGCCCTGTTCGAGATTGTCGGGAATGAAAACGTAAGACTCGAATCCACCTTCCGCCGCGTGCGCCGCGACAGAGTTTGCCAGATTGCCCGTCGAAGCACAGGCAACGGTTTTGTAGCCAAATTCGCGGGCTTTGCTGAGGGCGAGGGCGACCACGCGATCCTTGAAAGAAAGCGTTGGGTGGTTGACCGCATCGTTCTTGATATAGAGATTCTTGATGCCGAGGGCGCGTCCGAGGTTTTCCGCTTTGATGAGCGGTGTCCATCCAACGTTTCTGCCGACGGTGGGCTGTCCTTCGAGCGGGAGTAAATCCAGATACCGCCACATCGAGGGCGGACCGGCGGCGATAGATTCGCGGGTGACGCGGGGAGTGATCTCTTCCCAATTCAAGACGACTTCGAGAGGACCAAAACAGAGTTCACAGACGTGAACAGGTTGCGCGGGATAGAGTTCCCCGCATTCGCGGCATTTCATGCCCAAAACTTTTGCCATAACAGAGGGTGATTCCTTCCGGTGTATTTTAGGGTTTCGGACCCAGCAGAAACGTCACTGCTGTAAAGGTCTCAACATCGCGGCGAGAGTCCAAAACCCAAAATCCGGCAAAAACAAAACGACCCCTCGTATCTCGGCGCGATTCAGCACAGGACAAACAGACGCTTTATCGAAAATCTCTCTGTGCTACTAAGAAGTATACACACCTCGCCTCACAATGTCAAGGACAAACGCGGCATTCATTGAAATCATTGCTCTTTTATGCCTACTCAATCAAACGAAAGCACAAGTGCCTCATTGCGCTTCCAACCCAATGGGAAACGCTCGCCGTTGCCAAGAGCCATGCCGCGCCGCTCATCACACACGTTCTTGACAGGTGTGGCAAAGGCAAGTGTTACCGGAAGCGTGTCGCTTTTCAGTCCAACGGAATTTCCGCCGCCCACTTCCATTCCGACAATTTCGGGGTTGGCGCAGAGCAAGAGAACTTTTCTGCCATTGGGGTTGCGGAAACAGGTGATTTCGTAGCCAAACGCTTTGGCATCGGCATTTCCAATCTCGACCCAACGCCGAACAGCGCATCGAGGACTCCGCCCTTTGCTCGCCCGCGCCCGTGCTGATCCCAAACGCCCGGCAGGTAATTGGCAATGACAGTGCCGCCGCGCCGACAAAACGCTTCGATGGCAGACGCTTCGACGTCCGAGAGACAGAGACAGGCGGGCAAAATCAGGACGCGATATTCCGGCGGAATCCCTTTCTGAATCACGTCTGCATAACTCAAAAAGTTAGATTGCAAGCCGGAGTCGCATAGCATATTTTCCCACGCCTGACGCACCATACGCGACGCACCGAGACGATGATCATTTTCCCGATTGACCCACGTTTTCCCATGTGCAGTCGCATCCAAAACCCACCCCAGTTGAACCGAGGCGTGGCTGTAGTACAGTGCGATTCCGTCGTGCATCCATGCGGCATCTTCGAGAAGCGAGCCGATCTTTTGCGCTTCTAATTGATGCGGCGCAACGGTGGCGTGCCATGCACGCGGCTTGTCACCGTCGAACCAATTTTCGACCCAGCCGATATGCTCTCGATTGCCATGAGCGAGATAATACCACACCTGCCAAATATCGTCTTCGGCAGATTGATGGAACTGACTGGTGACCGCAGGAGCCGCATTATTCGGATTGAACGAGCGAATAATTGCTTGCGAAGAGCCGAAATTATAGGCTTCAATGAATTAGACCTCTTGCAAGAGTCCAGCAGAATAAATTCTTCTGCTGAGGGCGTTCCGCCGTGCCGTGCTTCGC
>CAZPZP010000095.1:0-9667 GCA_964591025.1 uncultured Chthonomonadaceae bacterium | reverse complement strand
GCTGTTTTTGAGTCGGGTACGTTCTTGTACCCGACTCTTGCAAGAGGTCTATTATGAAAGTAGCGGACACAGTTTGATGCAAGGCGGTGTTGATGCCGCCAGAGCGTTTCCGAGTGCGAATTTGCCCTGATTTGTAAGGTTTTTGGGAGATTTGCCAAAAAAGGCAGCAACGCCCTAAAGATACACGCCGAATGCCCGACAATAATAAATGATTCGAGTTCACCTTCCTTTTTGAGTGGCGGAGTTTGCTCTCCTTTTATCCGCCACTCTTTTTTTCTGCCTCCCGAACCTCACTTTTTCACGAACATTTTGGGATATTCCAGCAAAACGCTTCTCATCGGGTAGACTATGCCTCACACGTTATCATCGTTGCTTCACAAGGAGAAATCGCTCATATGACCTACTGTCTCGGAATCAAAACGCATCAAGGGCTGGTGATGGCGTCCGACTCGCGCACCAATGCCGGAACCGACTTGGTCAATATCTGCCGCAAGATGTTCCACTTTGTTCAGCCCGGCGAGCGTGTTCTAACCTTGATGACAAGCGGGAATCTCTCAATTTCGCAATCGGTGGTAACGCTCCTTCGCAAACAATGGGACGAAGGCAAGGGATTAGCGGTAGCAGAGACGTTGTATGATGCGGCGCGGGTATGCGGGCAGATGATGCGCTATGTGGCGGATTTGGATCGGGCGGCATTAGAACGTGACGACTTTAAGTTTAATACCCATCTCATTCTCGGCGGACAGATTCACGGGCAAGCCCACGATCTGTATCTTATTTATCCGCAGGGCAACCCAATTTGCTCGACGGAGGACTCACCGTTTTTGCAAATTGGAGAGGTGAAGTATGGGCGTCCCATTCTGGATCGCGGCATTCGTTATGAACAAACTTCGCTTGCCGATGCCTCCAAATATGCCATTATTTCGTTCGATTCGACGATGCGCTCCAATGTCACCGTTGGACCTCCGATTGACCTCATGATCTATGAGAAGGACAATTTCGAAATTACACGTCATCGGCGTTTTTCGGAAGAAGACCCTGCATTAGTGGACATTCGGGCGCAATGGGAGCGTGCGTTGCGGCGTGCCATCGAGGAGTTGCCGCCTATCTATTCCGACCATACGGATCGGCAGTTTTAGGTGGGTCATTGGGCGATTGGGTCATTGGATTCGAGTTCGTCAGGCGTCGGCGGTTCGAATACCGACCACCATTTATCGAATTCCTCTTCCGAGTTGTAAAAGGTTCCCGGCGGCAGTTCGGCATTGCGTTTTGCGATTCGCGTCCAGAGTTCTTCGCGCTCCACAACGAGAAAATGCCACTTGACCACTGCTCCCAATGCTTCGGCGCGACGCCGGAACTCCTTGCGCTCCTCCCGTCCCCAAAATCCAAAATCCAAGATGACATCCACGCCCAATGCCAACGTCTTTGCAGCCACTTCCCACTGAATGGCTTCAATCGGATCGCGGAGACGATCCAATTCTGCCCTATCCGAAACATCTGTCAAAATTTGAGCGATCCATTCGTCCGGCGTCAATCGAAGCGCAGGAAGTTCCGTTTCGAGTTTTTTGGCGAGCGTGGTTTTGCCCGCGCCCGGCAATCCGCAGATCAAGTGGAGTGTTGCCATTTTATTTTTCCCGCTTACGTCCCGATTCGAGGATGCGTTTCAGGGCTTTGATCACTTTGCCCAACCCAGCGATACCACGATACGGTTTCCATTGCGCCAAGTTTCATGCGGTTTTGGCGAGCATTTCGCGGGCGTGCTGGAGAACAGTTTCGGTGACGCCGGTTCCGCCAATCATGCGGGCAATTTCCCCGACGCGCTCCTCTTCGGAAAGCGGTGTGACAGTGGCGACGGTGCGCCCGTTTTCTTCATGCTTTTCGATGGAGAAATGCGTATCGCCGCGTGCGGCAATCTGGGCGAGATGGGTAATACACAAAATTTGTGCCGACTTCGAGAGTGTTTCAATTTTGTCGGCGATCACGCTGGCAATGCGCCCGCCGACCCCCACATCTACCTCATCAAAAACCATTGTCGGCAACGCTTCCTGCCGTGCCATCGCCGACTTAACCGCCAGCATCACACGGGAAATTTCGCCGCCCGACGCCACTTTTGCCAGCGGGCGCAACGGTTCGCCGGGATTGGTCGCAATCAGAAATTCCACTTTGTCCGCACCCTTGGCGTTCGGCGTCATAGGCTCTATATGCACCTCGAAGCGAGCTTTCTCCATCGCCAAATCGCGCAAATCCCCAAGCGTAATGCTCTCGAACTCTTTGGCGGCTTTCTTTCGCAATTTGGTCAGTTCTTCGGCGAGCTTGGTGAGTTTCTGACTGGCTTTGTCTATTTCTGATTTGAGTTGTGCGCCGCGCTCTTCGCTGTGTTCAAGGGTATCGAGTTTGGAGGCGGTCTCGCTGCCATAAGCAATAATCTCTTCCACCGTATCGCCGTATTTGCGCTTGAGCGTGCGGAGCAGTTCGAGGCGGTCGTCTATTTGAGTAATGCGTTCGGGATTGAGTTCGACGGAGTCTTGATAGCGAACAAGATCGCGCTCGGTTTCTTCCAATTCATAGAAGGCACTCTTGAGGGAATCGAGGGCAGGTTGAAGCGTTCCGTCCAATTCTGCGGCTTCTTCAAGAAGGCTTATCGCGGTAGTCAGAGCCTCCAATGCTCCGCCGCCTATTTCCTCGCCGCTCAGAGCAGAGGCAGCAGAACCCGCCGATTCTGCCAATTTCTGCGCGTTGGCGACACGCTTGTATTCCGTCGCAAGTTCATCATCTTCGCCAACCGTGAGCTGCGCGTCGGCAATCTCTTTCACTTGAAACTGATAGAGATCAAGTAAATGAGAGCGTTCGCGGGCGTCTTTTTCCAATTGGTCGCGTTCCGCTTTGAGGCGTTGGAGAGAGGCGTATGCTTTGCCGACTTCAGCGCGTTTATCATGGATCGCCTTGCCGCCCCAATCGTCGAGCATATCGAGATGGCGCGACACGGCAAGCAGCGATTGATGCTCGTGCTGACCGTGCAAATCCACCAGCCAATCGCCCAACTCTTTGAGTTGCGCGACAGTACACGGACGCCCTTGTACCTTGCACGCCGACTTACCGGCACTGGTCACTTCGCGGGTCACAAAAAGTTTGTCGTCCTCCAAATCGAAGCCCATTTCCGTCACAAAACTCTGCAATTCAGGCGAACGCGCCACATCGAAAACAGCGTCAATAGCGGCTTTATCGGCTCCGCCTCGCACCATTTCGGCTCCGGCACGTCCGCCTAAAATGAGATTGAGCGCGTCCATGATGATCGACTTGCCCGCGCCTGTTTCGCCGGTCAGCACATTAAATCCCGTCCCGAATTCGAGGTCGAGGCGAGTGATGATTGCAAAGTTTCGAATCGAAAGGCTATAAAGCATGGCATCCTTGCATCGGTGCAGAATTTCGTCTGTCTGATTCTACCCGAAGTAACCCGCTCTCTTCTACGCTCAAACAACAGTGTTTGTCAGAGGATAAATTTGTCTAAACGTGAATCTCCGTAAGAATGTGAATAAAGCGGTATACTCCTTAAGAGATTATTTGCCGAAAATCTCAGGGAACAGACTACTCTGCTCCGGTGCCGTTGCACGCTTTGCCTTTTCCGCTTATGATGTCGTCACGCGCACAATCGCATAACCCTGAACGCGCCCCGATTTCGGTTGTCGTCTGTACGCGCAACCGAGGCGATAACGTGCTACCGACTGCGGAATCGATCCTCAAGCAGACCGCTTCCGATTTCGAGCTGCTGATTCTGGATCAAAGCGACGACGACAGCACCGAACGCGCCCTCGCCGCACTGACTGCCGACTCGCGGCTGCGTTACCATCGGCTCGATCTGCCCGGTAAGCCGCTAGCCCTCAATTGCGCCTTAGAATTGACGCAGACGCCCTATATGGTCATCACGGACGATGACTGCGAAGTCGCCGCCGATTGGCTGGAATCGCTGGTTGCCGCGTTCGAATCCGATCCGAAAATTGGCTGTATCTTTGGCGATGTCTCTGCTGCTCCCCACGATCCCGACAAGGGTTTTATTCCTTTCAACTCCATCGCAGATGACCGCACGATTTCGCGCCTTTGGGACTTTTTGCGAATGCCCGGTCTCGTCAATTTTGGGATCGGCGCGAACTTGGCGGTGCGGCGTGATGCCATTGACGGCATGGGTGGCTTCGATCCCTGTGTCGGTCCCGGCGCAAAATATGGCTATGCCGACGATCACGATCTCGCTGTCCGAATGCTGCTTGCCGAGTGGCGCGTCCACTTTAGCAGCAAAGCCCGCGTTGTCCATTTCGGCTTTCGAGAGTGGAAACACAGTGCCGAAGATGTTCGGCGCACAGGATATGGATTCGGCGCGACATTCGCCAAGTACGTTCGATGCGGCAAAATCTACTACGGCTCACTGCGGATTCTTGCCTATTTTTTTGCACAAATCGCATGGCGCGGCATTCGATTCAAGCGTCCGCTCGGCGTGGCATTTCCAACGGGGTGGGCGCATGGATTTCGCGATGGAATGCGTCAGCCGCTCGACAAACCGACCCGCTGCTTTCGCCCCACCGGAACCGAAGAGATTTTGCGCTATGGCGGCAATATCTCGAAGGTGGTTTTACGCTCCCACCAAGCCGACAATGAAGCGGAGGAAGTTCAACGAACGGGAGTTCCTTAGCGAGACAGCCTATGAATCTCGGTCTTTTTACACGCGATGCCCTCACGGCAAAACACGGCTCCGGCGCACAACTGATTCGTCTCCTCGATGGCGCAGAAGTGCCTTATTTTCACCTGTACTGGTGGTGGGCGCACGGCGGCACAAGCGAACGAGAGCCGTCGTATCGCCTGATCGCGCCGGATTGGATGGCAAAAAAGGGGCTGTTCCGTCTCTTTTCCGCGCTCGGCATGACATGGTGGAAAGGGACGCAGGTCAACACGAGCAAATTGACAGCGTTGCGCTCGGAGCGAAATTTGCAATGCGATGTCGCCTATTGTCTGGTCAGCGATGAAACGACTGCCGCGCAAGCCCTGTCTCTGGTCAAGGCGTTCGGGTGTCCTTATGTGGTGCATTATATGGATTTGTACGAGGACGAACTGAACCCGCATACTATGCCCGCAACGGCGCAACTACTGGCGAATGCCGCCGTGGTTTTGGTGATCACAGAGCCGTTGGAGCGGGAAGTCGCCAAGTTCGCGCCCAAAGAGATGCGGCGCGTGTTCATCGGGCAGGATACCGGCGTACCGCAAGCCAGTCCGCCCAATCCCGATCAGCCCTTGCGGGTTCTGCTTTCCGGGCGCGTATATGAGAGTGGATTGACCCTGCTCGAAGCCGCACTGCCGCAAATCCGTCAACACTTTCCGCAGATCGAATTTGTCTATGTCGGTGCGGAATATGAGAAATTTCCTCTAACTTTGCACTCTACTGTCCGAAATTTAGGCTTTGTTTCCGATGAGGATTATCGCCAAAATCTCGCAGGATTTCATCTCGCCTATTTGATGGGACCATTGGAAAAAGATTGGCTCGGCAAGTACTCGTTTCCCTCGCGGACTTCGGACTATTTGATGACGGGATTGCCGGTTTTGGGCTGTGTGGGCGAAGGCACTGCCACCGAATCGGTTCTCATGCCGCTCGTGCCGCACGCGGTTCGGTTCACACGCACGTCGGATGCCCTCATTGAAGCCCTTGCTGCATTTACGGCGTCGTCTGCGGCTTGGTGTGAAGCGAGCAAGATGGCACGCGCTTATGCTGCTGAACACATGGCACTGGAGACAGTTCGCGCCCAGTGGTTACAAGCGTTGCAAGACGCCGCGCAATAGAAATTGAGACATCAATAGCTTCGATTTCTTCGGTCATTGTCTCGGCGTGTCGAGGCGTATGCCGCACGTTTTCCCATCGAGACCGGGTTTCGCGATGCCAAGCAGGCGTTTGGTTTGACGACCTATCAAGTCCGAAACGAGACGGGCTTTGTTCGCTTGGTGCATTTGTGCCTGTGGGCGCAGACCTTGCTTCACCTCCGGTGCTGGAACACCCTGCCGAGCGAAAACTACGGCGGATGGCATCAGCCGCTGTCGTATTTTGACGCTTTCCCAGCAGAAACGGCACTCTGCTTCTCACGAGGCATTTTTTGCCACTTCAAGAGGAGGCTTCGACGAAGAAAATAGTTTCTGTCAAGAGGCGCGTAAAAATTTTATCTTTGATTCTGGTAGCAAAAATCAAAAGGGGCGCAGGATAGACTGCGCCCTGAATCTTCTCGCTAAATTGTCTGTCTTGATCGCCTTATCGAACTGACTCCGCGTGGAGGAGGGATCCCGCATTGACAACCGTCGGGAAGTACGCCCCCTGCAAAATCTCGCCGGGCTTCACTGTAATATTGTGTTCGACCAAATGCCCTGCCGCTGTCGGCTCATAGCGAGTATAGCCGGGCATATAGTGAACTGCTATCGCGGGGCGTCCGCGCTCCGAGCGATTGGGAGGCGTGCCGTGCCAAGTCAGGCAATGGTGAAACATCACTTCGCCTTTTTTGACGGGAACAGGGACAATCTTGATTTCAATTCCGTCCGGCAGTTGGGAGAGGTCGGGCTGCGGCGTGAAATAAGTCATATCGGTTCCCAGCGTGCCGCCTTTGTGCGCTCCCCACAGATGACTGCCCGGAACTATGTGCATACAGCCGTTCTCCACATCGGCATCGTCCAATGCGACCCACGCACTCACCAAATCGGCGGGCTGAATTACGGGCCAATACGGATGATCCTGATGCCATTCCGTGGGACCACCGACCTTCGGGGGCTTGTACTGCACCTGATCGTGCCAGACGCGCAGGGTATCCGTCCCGATGAGATCGCAGACCGTCTCACAAATCAGGGCGTTGGAAAGGTGTGCGCGAAAGAGATCGTCCGCCTCCCAAATGTTGACGATCTGAATGACGACGTTTTCCGTTTTGCCGGTCATATTGCGAACCGCTTCGGCTGTGCCTGCCGAACGCCCTTCGATGACCGCAAACATTCGCTCGCGGAGGGCATCGGCGGCTTCATCGCTCATGACGCGCTCTCCCTTGAGATACCCAACACGCCGAAATTCGGCAATTTGCTCTTGTGACAGCATGATTACTGCTCCTTTTCTGAAATTTCCCATGAGATTAAACCCGAACGCTTGACAGACTCTTCACGGTCTACTATAATAGCAAAATCTGGGCGGTAACGAAATGGAAATCGATTCCGTCTCAATACCGTTCCGCTCCCGAAATCGTGTGGGAGAGGATTGAAACAAACGTGTTCGCAGGGGGTTTTTTGATGTTTACATTTTTGACCCGTGTTTCGCAAGCCTCCCGCCTTCGGGTCGGCTTAGTCACGGCGGGCGTCTCTCTTTCAGTTTTGACGGCAGTCGGCTTGTCCGGCAACCGTGCGGCTCAAGCGCAAGACGGCGAAATGGAGACGAAAATCTCCGCGCCGCTTGTCGTCAATTGGAAATTTTCCACCAGCTATTTCCCCAACAGTCTGGCGGCTCCTGCCGTGGATGCCACCACTGTTTATTTCGGGCAGGGCAATCGCTTCTACGCGGTAGACAAACAGTCCGGCGGGTTGAAGTGGCAATATCCTGCCGATAAGTCTACCCTGACAACGATTATTACCGCTCCTCCGATGGTCAGCGGCGACGGCGTCTATTTCAGTGCCGCCGACGGTGTTTACGCGCTCAATGCTGCAACGGGCAAGCAGAAGTGGCTGCACTTCAAGATCGACTCCGGCGTCTATACCAATATCGTCGCCTACAACGATCTGCTTCTTTTCGGCGGCTCCAATGGACGGCTTTATGCCCTCAATGCCAAAACCGGCAAAGCGCAAGGGGCGCCGTGGGCAAGCAAAGGGGCAGCGGGAATCGAAGTCGGCGACTTTATCACCGATTTGGCAGTTGCCGACGATCTGCTGTATTTTATCACCAACGATCAGGTGCTTCATGCGTTCAGTCTCGTCAACGGTTCGCGCCGTTGGGCAGTGCGTATGACGGGCGCAAACATTCGCATCTCGACGCCTGTGGTCTCCGGTGAGTCGCTTTATATCGCGGCAGGCAATCGTTTGCTGAATATTCGCCGCAACAATGGACAGGTGCGCTGGCAGATCAATCTGCCCGGTGATGCCGCCGCAATGCCGACTGTTGACCCCGATGGCAACTGCTATTTGGCAACATCGAACCGCAACATTTTCGCCATCAACTCTCAAGGGCGCGGAATCTGGCGTACCGGCGCAATGGTGGACAACGAAATTCTGGCGGCTCCGGTCTATTCGGAAAAGTTGGTTTTTGTGGTGACAACACTCGGCGGCGTTTCGGCGTTCGACGCGGCAACGGGCGGTCTGCGCTGGAACTATACCATCCAGCCGACCAGTTCCAATCCCGCGACGATCCCAACCATCAACAATATCGCGGCAAAGCCTATCGTTGCCAACGGTGCGCTCTATATCCTCAGTGATGACGGAGCAGTGACGGCGTTTCGCGGCGATCTCCCCGATACGCTGGCTCCCATCGTCACGAATCTCAATCCGACTCAGGGCGACTATCTCAACGGGCGTCCGCCGTTTACGGTGAGTGCGAAAGTGACCGATGACGGCTCCGGTTTGAAAATGGATACGCTCCGGCTCAAAATTGATGATCGCACCATTGCGGCACGTCCGACAGGGCGTGAAAATCAATTCAAGCCGGGTTTCTACTACTCGCCGGAAAATCAAACAGTCACCTATACCATGCAGACCTCTACGGAAGCCGGACAAAGCGGACTCGCCGACGGACACCATACCGCGACACTTTCCGTTTCGGACTGGAAGGGCAACGTCACCATCAAAGCGTGGACGTTCTATGTTGACGATACCATTCCGCGCCGCGCCCCGCGCCCCGCGAATACGCCGGGCGGCACAGGTCGTCCGGGGGCGGGCGACAAAGGCGGCGGCAATGGTGCGGGCGGCGGATAATTTTCGCAGACACAATAGACCTCTTGCCTGAGTCCAGCAACAATTTATTTCTCGTGCAGGTCTCGTTCCGCCGTGCCGTGCTTCGCACTCGAAGGGCAGGGGAATTTCGTCCGCAGGACGGCTGTTTTTGAGTCGGGTACGTTCTTGTACCCGACTTATCCAACGCTTTAGCGTGGTGTGCCCATTTGAACAGGTAAGAAGCTATTTCGCCGGAGTGATCAGGACATTGCGGAACTGAACTTTGCCGTGATCGCCCTGAATCATAATCGGACCCGGTTCGCCCTCTTTGCTGTCAATGGCTCCGCCCGTGATGCCCGGTATCTCCTGATTTTCGATGATTTTCAAACTGTGCGAGCAGTGCCGGATATGCCGCCGTGCCCCATTCTCGCAGACGCGCCTCCGCTTCTCGGAATGGGTCAGGTCGGCAATATGCTCCTGTATCTCAGCGGCGTGTGCGGTTTCTTCCGTCTCGGCTTGGTTGGTCATGGCACAAATTCTCAGGGACCTATTTGTTTCATTCTTAGAGCAACTATTGACGTAACGGTTGATTGCTAAACTTTGCCCAGCGAAATAAATTTCTCTGCTGGGGGCGTTCCGCCGTGCCGTGCTTCGCACTCAAAAATCAAAACTTTAGTGATCAATGCCGATGTCAGTAAGGGACTCTCAAGGATTAAACTGTTCCATCGCATTGTCGGGTACTGAAAGT
>CAZPZP010000094.1:0-9782 GCA_964591025.1 uncultured Chthonomonadaceae bacterium | reverse complement strand
GTTTTGCCTCACTCTTCGTAATTTTAGTTGCTCTCACGCGGTACTTGCCTCAAGTCCCAACTATCATCTTCCAACAGTTCCAATTCCCAAGGGTCATCGAAGTCAGGTGCGATATAAAGAATACTGCTGCTTGTCGGCAATCTGATTTCATCCATTGAGATCCCTCGTGCCAATAAGTCGCGGATCGCCTCTTGTGCATAGGGTGTAAACTGCGCTAACTTTTCGTCGAGTTCTTTTTGCTGCTCTTCCGGCGATGTGGAAGTGATAATTGAAGAAAGATATTCCATGATATGCCTCTACCAAATTCTCTGAATGCCATAAGCGTCGAACTTATTGTCACACCCTATGATAAGCAGATTCTCAACCAAACTCTGAGAGATAATCAAGCGATCAAATGGGTCTTTGTGGTCAATATGAGGCGATGGCAATTGCCATACTTGAAGGGTATGTGTGAGATGTATTGGAAGTATAGAAATACGTAGGGGTATTAAATGTTGGGCTAAAAACTGATCCAAAGGTTGCTTTAAATCAAGTTTACCTGTTTTCGCCTTTATTGCCATCTCCCAAATGCTGGCAATACTAAGCAATCTCTCATTGCGTCCGTCCATCAAGAAACGTCGCGCTACCTGACTTAATTGAGGATCGTTGAGAGAAAACCAAATAAAAGTGTGAGTATCCATTAAACCGCGTGGCATTATAGGTAGTCTGCAAACTCAGCTAATGGCTCATCAAAATCAGGAGAGACGTATATGATAGCACCTTTACCACCTCCAGGCATGATAATATCATCCATACTTAAACCTTCTGCTAACAGATCTTGAACTATTTGATTAGTAAGCATATCCACATCGTCACCATGCGGAGATTTTTGGGCTAAATTGACAGGCACAGTGTTAGTTAGAACAAATTTTGCTTTGTTTTGCACTGAGCATATATCATTCCACTGTTTACCAAAATCTTGTTCTGGAGATTCTATGATACTTGAGGGCAGAAGATGGTTGCCATGAAACTTCTCCCATTCCTGAACGCAAAAAAACGTTTGTTCTGCATTATTATAGTAGGACTTTGCACATTCTTCTATGTTTGTAAACTGTACGTTCATACTAAATTCTTCTCAGAAGCCTCCGTATCAAGATATGCCCAATCGTGCTGGACAATAAGGTTCTTCAATGTCATTACTTTTTCCTCTGCTCTTTCCAGAACATTCCTCAGTTTAACCAAATCTTCGGAGTCGAGAGCAAAAAATATACCCTGATGTTTTCCGTTTTCATGAAATCCTATTTTTAACAAATGGACAAGCACAAAGGCATTGGGCTGTGATGAAACTTCAGAACCGAATATTGGTCTGATATCTGTAATGATTCGAGCGTCACAATAAATCCTCTCATTATCCGTTAGTATACCAGAGGCTTTAGCAACAACGTCGAGCGAGTTGTTTAAAGACAGCAAACGAGCTAATCGTTCAGAAAACTGAATAGGATTCCATTCTGTCGGCTTAATTAATTTTTCTTCAGTTTCCACTGCAACCGTAAGTTTGTCAACAAGCGAACTGACAGTCTCATCACGGATGCTCAGAAGATAATAGAGAGAAAGAATCATCTCTAACATTACTTCCATATTATGTGCCGAAATCTGTGGGACTGTAGATGTTATTTGTTGGACATAGTCCTTTACTCGCAACATCGGTTTTGACGTGCCGAGCGCGGCAACAAACTTGCTGAAAGCATTTTCGTCAATATTAATCAGAACTTGGAAACCTTGTAAGTATCCATCAGGTATTCTCAAATCAGCCATTTTTTGCCTCCAAACCTCAGACGCCGACTCGTTCCGTCGGACGTGTTTGAGTATTATGGCACACCGCCAGAGCCATTTCTGCGTTTCGGAGGGCGCGACGTTCCAAATCGGGAATCTGGACTTGCAGTTCATGCACATAACGCGCTCGATCCGACAGCATCACCGCAACTCGCCCCGCCGTTTCTGCCGCATCGAAGCCGCGCCACGACTCGACACACTCCGACAAACCCAAGCCGTTCATCAGGTTTTGGACTTTGGGATCATACGACAGCGCGAACGGCGGCACTCCGGTTCGCGCCGCGAAAATCAAGGCGTGGAGGCGCATGGCGACAACGGCTTGCATTCGTGCCGTCAAGCCAAGCAGAATTTCCGGCGAATAATTGCCGCGCAAAATCGGGAATTCTTGCGGCGTTTTGGTGAGGGCGACGACCTGCTCCGAAAACGCAGTGTCCTGCGGCGTGTGCATCGGAAGCATCAGCACGCGGCATCCGCACTGTCCCCGAATTGCCGTCAGCAGATCGGCATACGCTTGCAAGGGCGACTCGCCGACACCGCCCCAAGGACGCAGTGCCACAGCAATCATCGGCTTCTCAAATATCAAACCTTCCTGCTGAATGATATTTTCGACCAATGCCGAGCGTGCCGGAGTCAGGGCGAATGCAGGGTCAGCCGTCACTTCGATCCGTTTGCGCGGAATGCCCAGCGATTCCAATAACTGCGCCGAGGGTTCATCACGCACTGTCAAGCACGCCGCTCGCCGCGCCACAATCTGCACCAATCGCCGCGACATATTACGCCGTAAGGGTCCTATTCCTTGCGCGTAGAACATTACCGGCACGCCCTGACTGTGCGCCAGTCGTGCCACCCACAAATAATACAATAGCGAACGAACGCTCGTCGTATCTTGCAGCAGACTGCCACCCCCCGAAACCAACAATTGCGACTCTTTCAATGCTTGCCGCATCGCCGTCAAACTCATGCGATCCACGGCGGCAATGCCGTGCGCTCGCTCGGTCTCTTCGGGCGTGCGACTGAACGCGACGATTTTCGCCCGATTGTCCGATTTACGGGCAAACGCCTCCCGTATGCCCGCGAGAACAGCCTCATCGCCCGCATTCCCAAACCCATAATAACCGGATACCGCAAACTGCATCGGTATTCACCTCACAATCTTGTTGAACCACGGAGAACACGAAAACAAAACAAAACGACACGAAGAAATTCCAGCAATATAGCAAAGCCGTACTTCTTGAATTGTCCTAATCCCTAATCCTTAATCCCTGTAGTTTGATTCGTTGGCGATGGTAAGAAAAGTTCCAAAAGTAAGAAAAGCCCCGCACCAAGCAAAGCCCCAAGGAACAGCCCCAGTCCACCGCGCCAGATCGAAATGATCAGCGGGGAATGGATATGGCAGAACGTATTGAGCAAAGAGACTTGCCCGATACTGCCGATCACAAAGGTTGGGACTGCCCACTTCCTGCGCCCGCGAAACCACCACGCCAAGCCAAGAACGAACGCGGGATGTCCGACCACAAACTCTTTGGTGCGCGGGCGCACGGGGAGCATCCTATCGAGCAAGGCGCGAAACTTGACCTCCAGACCTGATACTCCTACTCCCGCATCATTGCCTGTGCGTGCGACCAAGAGCGCAAAGGCGATTAAAATTATCAGTAGTGCAAGAAGTGTTCCAAAACGGGTAGGCTCTTGAAATGCGGCTTGAAGGCGTTCTTTGACACGAGCGCGAAAATCGGCAAATGGCTCGTATTGGCGGGCAATTCCCCCGGCGACGGCAACCAAGGCGATGCAGAAAATCGGAACGGCGTGCTGTGCCTTTATGCCGAGATATTGGCTTGTCTGCACCAGAAACGGGCGCGTCGCCAAAAGACCGATGACGTGCAAAGCCCCAATTAGCGTGATGCCGCTTGCGACGAGAATCGAACGAAACGCCTTTGCAATACTGGACGCGGTAGAAAGCAGTTCCGGTTCGGTTTGGCGCGGAAACACAGCGAGGCACGCCCAAGTGGGATAGGCGATGCCAGCGAGGAGGGCAAGAAAGCGGCGTCCTGTATCACCGGCGAAAACCAAGAGGACGCAGACCAGAGCAGAGCCGACGATGAGAAAAGTTTGAGCGCGATAGGACAAGGGGGCAATCGTCCAAACCGTGCCAATGATTCCGGCAGACACGCCCAAAGCGAGCAAGACGAAAACAAAGGTTCCGACGCCGGTTTGAGCGAAGGGACGCGCTTTGCCAAACTCCAAGCCGCCGCCTGTGAGGAAGCCGCCTTGCTGCATTCCTTTGGCGATTTTGCGGAGAAATTGCGTGTTGTCGCCAACAGGATCGTCTCCGGCGAGGGGAAGCAGTCGCACATAGCAGAACCGGATATTGCGTTCGCGGGCGGCACGGACAAATCGCTCGACGACCTCGATTTCGTCCAACTGATTCATTTCGGCGGTTTGAATGCTGTGGACGCGCACATAATCGCCTTTGAGCATTCCGGCAATTTTCGCATCACCTTTTTGTTTGCCAAACTCGACGGCTCCGAATTTCAAGCCAACGGGCGCGGCGGCGTTCTCGAATCCGGCTAAGTTGGGTTCGGAGCGAAGTAGTGCAGCCACCTCTTTTTCGACGCCGCGCCACCCCAATACCTCATCGCCGGTGAAAATTACGGTGGACGCGCCTTGGGCTTTGAGAGATTGAAGTGCCAGCGTCGCGGAATTTGTTGTCACTCCGGCAAAGTTAGGGATGCGTCCCGCGAGTGCCATATTCACGGTTTGCGCCGCTTCCAATCCTTCGGGCGATAAACCGACACCGAGTGAACGGAGTTCGGCATACCGTACCGGAACGCGGTAGAGTGCGGTTTTTGTGTCGGTGTCTGTGCCGTCAGTCGGAACCGCAAATTCTGTCGTATGACGCCAATCCGCAGGAAGTTCAATGGACGAGGGAGCGGGAATCAAGCCGCGCCGTATCAATCCGTTTTCGATGCGCCGCCAAGCATCTAAATTATGAACCCTGATCACTCCATGCGGCGAAGTTTCGTTTGCGGAGGCAAACGTAATTTCTGTCTCGCCGTTTTGTTCGAGATTGGCAACGGTCTCTTCGCTTAAAATCAGGGTGCTGACTCCCTGCGCCTTGAACTGCCGCAGAATTTCATTGACAGGCTTTTGGGTGATTTGCGCGAGTTCGGAAACTTCCGCCCATTCGACGCCGATTTCAACGCGCCGATTGTCGGCTTCGACGCGCCAACGCTTGCTTGCTCCGAAAAGCCCTGCCAATGTTCCCAAAACCAAAAGTATCGCCACAATCGGCGGCAATTTACGACGCATTAGGCAATTTCCTCATTCTGAAGTTGTCTCTGTTTTCGCCTCTTCTCGGCACTGTAGGGAGGAATCAGGCGTTTGCCGCCCAGAAGTGCAATGAGCAATAAACCACACGCGAATCCGCCAATGTGTGCCATATACGCAACTCCTCCGCCTTTTGTGAGCATTTCGCCGCCGCGCAACCATGTCGAATTGACGATTTGCAGCACAAACCAGTAGCCGACAACAAAGATTGCGGGAACTTCGATCAAGGTGCTGATGACGCCGAGAATCGGAACAAGACTGAGGACGCGGGCGCGGGGATAGAGCAGCACATAGGCTCCCATCAGTCCGGCAACGGCTCCGCTTGCTCCCACAGTCGGGATAATCGAAGAGGCGTTCGAGAGAAGGTGAACGCCGCCCGCCCCAACACCGCACACGAGATAGAACAGAAGGAATTTGGCGCGTCCAAGAATGTCTTCGATATTGTTGCCAAAAATCCACAGATACAGCATATTGCCGCCGACATGAAGCCAGTTGGCGTGCAGAAACATCGAAGTGAAAAGGGTCAGCCACGCGGGTTGAACGCCGAGCGGGGCAAGGGGACGCAAGCCGTCTGCCGGAAGGCTGCCGGTGACATGAGCGGGAATCATGGCGAAGCGGTAGGAGAGGCTTCCTATCTGTCCCTGTACTTGAGAGAGCCGCCCATATTGATCCTGCGCGAGCATCTGCACGGTGACGGGCGAAGAGTGGTCATAGAGAAAAACGGACACATTGAGCGCGATAAGAACGACACACACGAGAGAAAATCGGCGCGTTGGGTTGCGGTCAGTGAGCGGAATCAAAGGGCATTCTCCTTCGCGAGAGTGTATCACGAAATCGAAGCCGAATGCAAGCCGCATACCGCAAGGTCGCTACTGCCCCATAGTGACAACTCCCCTGTGAGAACGCAGGGGCTTCTCAGATAGAGCAGACAGCAGCCTGTTACTTTAGCGTCTGAGGGCAGTGTCCTGCCCCTAAAGGGACATAAACAGGCGGTCAAGTCTGTCGTCTTTTCACCTGATAGACCTCTTGCAAGAGTCCAGCAGAATAAATGTCTGCGTGCAGGTCTCGTTCCACCGTGCCGTACTTCGCACTCTCAAGGAGCAAGGGAATTTCGTCCGTAGGACGCCTGTTTTTTAGTCGGGTACGTTCTTGTACCCGACTCTTGCAAGAGGTCTAATGGCAAGTAGATCGCCACAGACAGCAGAGACAGGACAGCCAAATTGTGGTTTCGATAGCTCTCTTGTTCTCAAATCTGCAACATTCAAAATTCAGCCTTTTGCGCGTGTGAAACGAAGACCGAATTGTTGAAGAAAGATTATTCGGGAATATCAGAGCCACGAAGCAGTTCGTCGGAGGACGTTTGTGAGGCGGCGGGGGATGCAGGACGGAGCAATTCATCGGGAGCGGTTCCGGTAGAGTGGGCGGGGCGCAGCAGCGTCTCGCCCATTTTTGTGTTGACCCCGCGCATCAGAATCTTGCTTTGGCACAATCGTGCGGCGGCGGGAATGCGGGCATCGAGCCGGGAGTTTGCGAGCGTTTCCAACGTCGAAAATGCCTGAGCATTGCCGCAGTGTTGCAGGACATGAAGCGCGGCAAGGACGAATTCGGCTTGACGCTTGATATACGCCGCATAGCCTTGCATTGGTGGTTTGTCGCGCACGATATGACGGCAAAGCGTATCAATGTGCGTCTCGGTGAACGTCGCAAGAATGGAGTCGTCGGCAAGCAGAAGGAACGTGGTGAGTTCCTCCTGCAAGTGATGATATTTCTCGCCCTTGAGTTGGTCGAGAAGCCCGATGAGCCAAACGGTCTGTTCCATAGGGCAGAGGGTTTAGGCGGGGGCGTTGGCGTCTGTTGAGAGAACTTCGGCTTTGTATCCGCCACGCGCCTTGTCCCACAGATAAATTGCGCCGAACACGACAAGCAAGATGATCGGCAAAATGATGATCTTCTGGAACGCCGAAGTCGAAGCAAAAGACAGGACTTCATTTAGCTGCGTAACGGATGCAACGTCTCCTGATGTTGCCGATTTCTGCAACGCATCGAATGCCGGTGCGCCGCCCGCTTTCTCCAACTTGGCGGTATCGAAGAATTTGCCTAATTGTGGCAGCACAAAGAATATCGCCAGGTTCCCCGCCGAACCCATAATCCCCATGAGGAACGCGCCGCCTTTTGGGAACCGCTCGGACGTGACCGCGAGCATGGTAGGCCACATATAGCAGACGCCGATTGCCCAAACCGTAGCGGCGAGCAGTCCGGTCACCGGAGAGTTCGCAATGCTCAGAAGGAAAATACCGCCTGCCGCCAGCAACGACGAGAACGCGAGCAGACCAATCGGTGAAAGACGATGCGCCAGCGGACCTGCGAAATAGCGCATGACAAACATCAAGCCGCTGACATAACCAAGCAGAATGATTCCGCGCATACCAACGGTTCGAGTCAAAGCCGAGTCAACCCATGCACCGGGAGCAAGTTCCGTTGCGGCAGTCAGGAACATACAGAAGAACAAAACGAGGAAGAGTGGCTTAAATGCTTCCGTGAACATCTGACCGGAGGAGACACCCGCGGCAACGCGCTCAGTGGGCGGAAACTTCGCGCCGATGAGCATCACGCCGAAAATGACAGCAGGAACAATCAGCAGACCGATCTTGATCTTCCAATCAAAATCGAACAAACTGATGATGCTCCCAACAATGATTCCGCCGGGCCACCACGCATGGAGTATGTTGAGTTTATGGGTTTTTTCATTGGGATAGAGCGTCGCGATGAGCGGATTGATGACCGCCTCCACAAGCCCGTGACCAACGCCCAAGAGAAGCATTCCAATTGTCAGCATCGTTTTGGCGTTGGCACTGACTGGGGTTGCAATCGTCAGTATTGAACCGACGACAAAACTCAGGCACGCCAGCCCCATAAGTTTGTTCATGCCGAGCGAGTCACAGAGCGGACTGCCGATCAGAACCGCGATAGCAAAGCCGAGAAAGGCAATTCCTACTGTGGATGTGACAAGTGCTTCGGCTTTGTCCGCAAAAAACGGCGTGAAATAGACTTCGCGCAGATTTGCCGTGATGCCGCCGCGAATGGCAAACGCCATTCCCGCCGTCAGCAGGGCAATGATACTGAGTAGAAAAAGTTTGTTTTTATCCGCAGGGACTCCTGCGGACGTTTGAGGTACGGACATCGAATAGATTCCTCTCCTTTGATTCTCCGAGAAAGCGCAAGGGCTTTCCGTTTCCTTCTAACAAAAAAATTACAGGGTGCGCCCGATGGCAGAAGCAATACGGCGCAGTTCGTCCATTGTCGCGGCGAACTGTTCCGGTGTCAGCGATTGTGCGCCGTCGGATAACGCCTCTTTGGGGCAGGGATGCACTTCGATAATCAAGCCGTCGGCTCCGGCGGCAAGGGCGGCACGAGACATCGCAGGGACATATCGCGCCACGCCGATTCCATGCGACGGGTCAACAAAAACGGGCAGATGCGAGACCGACTTGAGAACCGGAACCGCATTGAGGTCGAGCGTGTTGCGCGTATACGTCTTGTCGAGCGGATGGACGCCGCGCTCGCACAGCAGAACGCGCTCGGTTCCGTGATAGAGCAGATATTCTGCCGCCAATAAGAACTCATCGAGGGAAGCACTCGCGCCGCGTTTGAGTAAGCACGGATGCCCCGACTTGCCCGCCGCGATCAGCAGAGGGAAATTCTGCATATTTCGCGCCCCGATTTGGAGAATATCGATATGCTCTGCCACTAACGAAACGTCTTCGGGAGCCATGACTTCGCTGACGGTGAGAATATCAAGTTCGTCGCCGACTTCTTTGAGAAGTTTCAAGCCCTCTTCGCCCAAACCCTGAAACGCATACGGCGAAGTGCGCGGCTTGTATGCCCCACCGCGCAGGGCGTGCGCTCCGGCGTCCTTGATGGCACGAGCAGACGCGAAAATCTGTTCGCGGCTTTCGACGGAGCAAGGTCCTGCGATCACGACGCACTGCTTGCCGCCGAAAGTGACGCCGCGCAGGTCGAATGTCGTATCCACACTGCGAAACTCACGGGACGCCAATTTGTAGGGACGGCTGATGTGAACGACGTTGGCGACGGCAGACAGCGAACTCAGCGCGTCGAACAAACGAGAACGCAAGTCGGGAGGAATGGCACTGGCGATTCCGATGGCAACGTGTTCGTCACCCGGAAGGCGCAGAGCCTGCATTTTATGCGCCGTGATCGTCTCTATCACGGCGTCTATCTGATGTGCCGAAGCATCGGCGTGCATCAACACCATCATTGCTGTTGGGAAACCTTTCCGCACGCAAACGGCGTGTTGGCAGGGAGTTTCGACACGCCGCGCCCAATCTCCTGCACGAAACCGGAATTTCTCAAGAAACCTCAAACAAAAACGCACGAACCGACAGGTGGCAATGTCGGTTCGTGCGTAAGATTATCCAGTTTGAAGGGAGATAATCGGAGAAGTCTCCATTTCTATTATCGGTATTTGTGCGGTGATCGTTACCATCTTTTTTGGCAAGATGTCACTTCCCTCGCGGAAACAGGGGCAATTGCGCGTAAAATGAAATGGGCGTTTCGTAGATCATAAAGGAAGGTTACAATAGACCTCTTGCATAAGTGAGTGTCCGGGTACAGAAACGTACCCG
>CAZPZP010000093.1:4688-9846 GCA_964591025.1 uncultured Chthonomonadaceae bacterium | reverse complement strand
GGGGCAACGGGTCTTGACGCAGGAGCGGCGGGGGCAGATGCCGAACCCCGTGTGGCAGTCGTGCGAGACTGGGCGGGGCGGGGGGCGGCGGGCTTTGCCGCTTTTGCCGCTTTGATGACGGTTTCGAGGCGATCTGCCTCACGCTTGCGGCGTTGGCGAATCTCTTTGTTACGAATACGCAAGGGAAAACTCCTTCGGAAAAATGGCTCTCCTACTATGGAGAAAGGCTTTGCTTCTCCAAAAGAGCGGAAATTTTGCATCTATCGCTGATTCTACCGCACTCCGTCCATTCTGTCAACGCAAACCAACAAGGAATTCCGACTTTCTCTGCCGTATAATGGAGGGTGGAGCGATTTTGTCCTGATTTTGCTCCGATTTGATGGGAGGAAGCACTTTTTGGCTCTTAACTGGACTTTTCTTAGCGTCGTCGGCGTATTGCTGATCGGGGCGATTGTGCGGCGGCAGTCCACGTCGCTGAACGATTCCGAATTTTCGGCACGCCACGAGACGGTGAACCTGCTTGCCGCGCTGTTTGTCGGGGCGGCGGTGCTGCTGGTGCAGTCGCGTTTTGCCTTGAACACTCCCCCGTTCTATGTGTGCGCTGTGCTTTTGGTTCCGATTGTGTTTGTCGCGCTGGTCATTCTGAAACGCTTGCTCCGCGCTTATCGTCAACTTCCAATGGATTCGTCTTCTCATGATCGTTCCTGAACCCGCTTCTCTGCTTGCATCTCCGGCAGCCTCGCGCATTTCGAATGCACGCTATTGGCTGATCGCGCTTTGTCTTGTCTTACTTTCGATGACGATCCAAGTGCCGGGCTTGCGGCATGAAAAGGTCATTGACGACCTGATGCTCATTGACAGTCAGGAACTGCGCGGGTGCGGCGACGACACGCTCAAAGGGTGTATGACGGGCGGCGTCTTCAAACTCTATTATCGCCCCTTGCTGTCGGCATCGTTTATGTGGGGAGTGAAGCTGCACGGAGCCGAACCGATGTGGCATCGTTTCGAGAACTTGATGTTGCACACGATTTTGACGGCGTTGGTGTTTGGGTTCTTTCGGCTGCTATTCCGTCAAGACCACGCCGCGCTTGCCGTTGGAACCCTGTTCGCCCTGCATCCGCTTCATGTGCCGGTGACGACGTTTATCGGGGGCAGAACCGATACGCTGTCGCTGTGTTTTCTGCTTCCGTGCGCGATGGCGACGATTCTCATGGGAGCGAGCCGGACAACATTGCGGCTGTGGTTCTGGTTGTTTGTGGGAATGGTTTGCTTTTTCCTCGCACTTTTGAGCAAAGAACAGAGTTTTCTCATTATCTTTTTGCTGCCGTTGCTGTTTCGGTTCGGGCGCGACAAAATTGACGAGACGCCTCCGCAGTTTACGTCAAATAAGATTTCTCTGCTGTCCTTGTATTTTATTCCGCTCGCGGTCTTCGGATGGCTGGCGAGAAAGTATACGCCCCGCAATACTTACGACGGCGCGGATTGGGACATTGCGCTTCGGATCGAGACGATTGGGCGGACACTTTGGTACTATGTGAAGGCGTTTGTGTTTCCGACAGTGGGGACTTTGCATCAGTCTACGGCAGGGGCGTGGGACGTTCCGCAGTATGGAATCATGGCGTTGGGTTTTGGGGCGGCGGGGCTATGGATTGCGGCATTGGTAAAGATGTGGGGCAATCGGGAGGTTCGGTTTTTGATGCTGTGGACGACGCTGACGGTTGCGCCGTGTCTCAATCTGATTCCGATTCCGTCGCAAGCGGTTGCACCGTATCGGGCGATGATTCCGGCGTTGGGGACGTGCGGGCTAATGGGTCTGGCGTTCGCGGCGACGTGGCAGAATCGCAGGACGCAGATGGCAGGCGTCTATGGGTTTGTGGCGTTGGCGTCGGGGTATCTGTATGTGTCGCTGGCAGATGTGCCGCTATGGAAGAATGAACTGACGGTAATGTACGCGGAGATTGCGGCTGACCCGAATTTCCTGCCGGCGTGGGGCGGGGCGGCGGGTCTGTTGCAACGTGAGAACAAAACCCTTGAAGCGATGCGCTACTATGACCACGCGGAGGCGGTGATTTTTGGCGAGACGAAGGATGTGAATGGGCGGATCGCGCTGCTGGACACGCTGACGTTGCGGCGGCGCATTCGGAGTGCGAGCAGTCTGCGGTATCGTTCGCGGGAGGTGGTGAATAAAGTGTTGCGGGGGCAGGGCGGAAATTTGCAGATGCTGGGGCGTATTGAGGAGGCGATTCCGTATTATCGGGTGGCGTTGGCGGCGAACCCGTTCGATGGCGAGTTGCGGGATTATATAGCGATGTGTTATGAGTATCAGCGGGAAAGTGCGGCGCAGGAGGCGGTCTTGCAGGAGGGCGTACGCTTGATGCCGAAGGCACTACCCTATGCGAAGCTGGGCAAGTTTTATTTTCAGACAGGGCGGTGGGTGGACGCCCGCGAAACCCTGACGCTGGCACTGAGCAAGGCACGGGAGGACGGCACACTTTCGACTGTGGATCACGCCGCCGCCCGCCTGATGCTGGATCAGACGATTAAGATCACGAAACCGCGATGACGAGTGTTCCTGCAACTATTTCCATCGAGCCGATGACGCGCCACGATCTGGTGGCGGTGTATGAAATTGACTGCCGGTGTACGCCGACGCCGTGGCTGCTGAGTGCGTTTGCGGTGGAGTTGTCGAACCGGATTGCGACCTATTTTGTGGCACGACTGGGTGGGCAAGTGGTGGGTTTCGCAGGGATGCAGACAACAATGGATAGGGTGCATCTCACCAATTTGGGAGTAGACCCGGCGTTCCGGCGGCGCAAAATCGGGGAACGGCTGCTCATCGCACTGTTGGAAGAGAGCATTTATCGGCGGGCGACTCACGTCATTTTGGAGGTGAGGGAGAGCAACCGGGCAGCGCAGGGATTATACAAGAAGTATGGGTTTGTGGCGACTGCCCTACGCAAGGGCTATTATACGGATACGGGAGAGAATGCAGTCGTGATGTGGGCAAACGACTTGCAAGGCGCGGAGTTTCAGAACCAACTGCGCCAACTGCGCGAAGGATTGGCTGCTGTATCGGAGTAGGGTCGCGCCCTGCTCTGCCGAAGAATGAGCAACACGATGTCGAGTCCACTTCAAAATCAGAACGCATTATTGATCTAACGATAGATTGCTAAACTTTTCGATTTTGATTTGAGATTGAGCGACTTTAGCAATCAACCGTCACGTCAATAAATGCCTATAAGACCCAGACGAAGATCGCTTGAAAGGAGATTTCCATGTTCTACCGTAGTTTACTTTTTTGCTGTCTGTTGGCATTGTCAATAGGTTTGGTTACCGCACAAACCCCGCCGGTGTCCGAATCCCTTCTTATTCATAATGGCACGTTGATTGACGGAACAGGAGCGAAACGCCGAAGCGCGTCGGTGCGAATTTCGGGCGATACGATTGTTGAGATTGGACGCTTGACGCCGAAGCCAAATGAGCGGGTTATCGAAGCAAAAGGCTTGGTGATCGCACCCGGCTTTGTTGACGCGCATAGTCACGCAGACGGCGGCTTGCTCGACACGCCTGAAGCAGAAACGCAAGTTCGGCAGGGGATTACAACGGCAATCGTCGGGCAGGATGGCGGCTCGAATTTTCCGCTGTCCGACTGGTTTGCGAAAGTGGAGCAGAAGCGAATCACTCTCAACGTCGCCAGTTTCGTCGGACATGGCACAGTTCGGGAGCAGATTATTGGGCGGACGGAGAAGCGGCTTGCCACATCGGACGATCTGGTGAAAATGGCGGCACTCGTCGCGCAGGAGATGCAGTCAGGCGCGTTGGGTTTGTCGTCGGGTTTGGAATATGTGCCGGGACGTTATGGCGATACTGCCGAGTTGATTGCGTGTGCGAAGGCGGCGGCTGTGCATCGGGGCATCTATATCAGCCATGTTCGCAATGAGGACAATGAGGCGTTTGCGGCATTTGAGGAGTTGATCACGGTTGCGAAAGAGGCGCAGATTCCGGCGCAAATCTCGCATATCAAATTGGGTTCCGCGTCGGTGTGGGGCAAATCGGGCGTTGCAATCAAACTTATGGCGGATGCGGCAAAGTCGGGACTTGATATTTCCGCCGATGTCTATCCCTATACTTTTTGGCAGTCCACGATTCGGGTGTTGATTGCGACAGAGAATTTTGCAGACCGCCAACAGTGGACGGAGGGGATCGCGGCAGTGGGCGGGGCGCAGAATGTGCGCCTGACGGTGTTTTCTCCCGACAAAAGTTGGGAGGGCAAGACGCTCGCGGAACTCGCCAATCTGACCGGCAAAGACCCGATTACGCTGGCACAGGAGATTGTCGCCCGTTCGCAAGATGCTTCGGCGCAGCAAAGTGTTGTGGTGACCGCGATGCTCGACAAGGATTTGGATCGATTTATCCGTTCGCCCCTCGTCATGTTTTGCAGTGATGGAAGTTTGCGCGGCACGCATCCACGCGGGGCGGGTTCGTTTCCGCGCATTTTAGGCGAGTATGTCCGCAAGCGGCGTGTCCTCTCACTCGAAGAGGCAGTCCGCAAAATGAGTTCGCTTCCGGCGCAGCGATTTGGACTGGCGGAGCGCGGAATTCTTGCAGTCGGCAAAAAGGCGGACGTTGTTCTCTTCGATCCGAAAACTGTCAGCGATACCGCGACTGTCGCACAGCCTACCGCGCCGCCCATCGGCATAGCGACGGTTATTGTCAATGGGATTTCGGTCTTGGAAAATGGCAAACTCACGGGCGCATATTCGGGCAGGGTTTTGCGCCGCCAATGACGAATTGACCAACAATCCCTCGCGTAGCGAATACAAAAGTCTATTTTGAGACAGGAGAGAAATTTATGAGTCTCACGATTTCATTGACACCGACAGAAGAGGCGCGACTTTCAGCGGCGGCAACAAAAAACGGGATTGCGCCGGAAGAGTTCGCCCGCAAATTGGTCACTGATCATCTGCCCGTTCTGCCCGCAGAACCCGGAATGATTGATGAGGAGAATGCAAGAGCGATTGCCTTGCTCGACAAGTGGATTCAAGAAGACGCCACCGACGATCCAGAGGAGATACGCCAAGCCGAAGAGGAGTTGGCAGAGTTCAAACGCAATATGAACGCCAACAGAGCGGCAACTGGCGAGCGATTGGCGTTTCCT
>CAZPZP010000093.1:2110-4588 GCA_964591025.1 uncultured Chthonomonadaceae bacterium | reverse complement strand
GCCGCCGACTCTGGCAACGCCCGCGCCTCCGACAACGCGCAAAGCCGCGCCGGTTCAGTTCAATCGGGACGTTCGCCCGATTTTGAGCGAGAACTGTTTCGCGTGTCATGGACAGGATGCGAACAAGCGAATGGCGGGTTTGCGCCTCGATATTCGAGAAGACGCGATTAAAGGGAAGGCGATTGTCCCCGGCGATACGGGCAAAAGCCGCCTGATTGCGCGAACTGTGACGACACAGGCAAGCAGGATCATGCCGCCACTGTCCACGCATAAAACGCTGACAGCGGCGCAAAAAGCGACATTGAAGCGTTGGATTTCCGAAGGCGCGACTTATGAAAAACATTGGGCGTTTGTGTCATTGCCGAAGTCGGTTCCCGTTCCGAACGTCAAGAACACAGCATGGAGCCGTAACCCGATAGACCGCTTCGTATTGGCGCGATTAGAACAGGAAAATCTGCGCCCGTCTCGTGAAGCCAGCCGAACCGATTGGCTGCGCCGCGTCACCCTCGACCTCATTGGACTGCCCCCTGCCCCGCAGGAAACCGACCATTTTCTCGCGGATAAATCGCCGAAGGCTTATGAAACTGTGGTAGACCGTTTGCTTGCCTCGCCGCATTATGGCGAACGCATGGCGATTCCGTGGCTCGATATTGCGCGATATGCCGATAGCTACGGCTACCAGAGCGATCAACTCTGCCCGACCTACCCGTATCGCGATTGGGTTGTTGGAGCGTTTAACACCAATCTGCCCTATGATCAATTCCTGACCCATCAGCTCGCGGGCGATATGCTTCCCAATGCGACCCGCGACCAGAAGTTGGCGACTGCCTTCAATCGCCTGCATCGCATGACGGGCGAGGGCGGCAGTGTCCCGGAAGAGTGGCGTTTTGAGGGGGTTGCCGACAGAGTTCGCACGCTCGGAACGGCGTTTCTTGGCTTGACGCTGGAATGTGCGCGGTGTCACGACCACAAATTCGACCCGGTTTCGCAGAAAGATTATTATGCGTTCTCGGCATTCTTCAACAATATCAACGAATATGGACTCTATGACCGCGCCGACATCGTTCCGTCGCCTTCGATGCTCCTGCCGACGCCCGATCAAGACAAATCTCTGATTTCGACGCGGTCAAAAGTGACGGAATTGGAAGCCCAACTTGCCCGAAAACGCACCGAACAGCGCGAAGCGCTTCGCTACTTTATGACGGATCGGAAGCCGCCGATACTGCCGGATCAAACGGGACTTTTCACGTTCGAGGCGTTCGAGGGGAGCGTTCTCAAGAACCAACTGCCCGGAGCAACCGTCAACGGGGACAGGCAGGACGAGGTTCCGCTTGTTGTCGGGCGTAATGGCAACGCGGCGCAACTCGATGGCGAGAACAATGTTCGCTTCCCTGATTTGGGGCGATTTACGCGGCATACACCGTTTACGATTGCGTTTTGGATGCGCGACCCGCGTCAAGTCCAAGATGCCGCCGTCGTGTTTCAAGCGTGCAGCGGAACCGACGCCGGACCGCACGGCTACGATCTGATGCTCGAAAAGGGAATTTTGACGGCGCGAATGTTCCGGCACTATCCCGGCAATGCCATTGCGGTTCGCACGCGCCAGCCGATTGCCAAAGACGAATGGACTCACGTCGCTGTAACCTACGACGGCTCCAGTCGCGCCGCCGGACTGAAGATTTATGTGCAGGGCAAACTCGCGGAATTGGAAACGGTGCAAGATCATCTCACCAAAGGGACAGGACAGCATACACTGATTTTCGGGCAACGGTTCCGTGATCGCGGCTTCAAGGGCGGGCAGATTGACGATATAACAATTTTCAACCGCAACATCATGCCGCTCGAAATCGGGCAGGTGTATGATGGCAAAACTCTTGCCCTTGCCCTCGCACAACAGGGAGCCAATGACGAGACACTGTATGAGTACTATCTCTCCGCGATCAGCCCGCCCGTGCGTGAAATCACCCAAAACCTTGCCGATGCCCGCGCAAAACTGGTTGCGGCAGAAGATGCACCGTTCGAGGTTGCTGTTATGGAAGAGATGCCGCAGCCGCGCCCCGCTTATGTTCTGGCACGCGGCGAATATGACGCGCCCCGCACGGAAAAGAATCGCGTGGGGCGCACAACGCCCGCGTCATTGCCCGCCTATAACGCCAAACTCAAACGGGATCGTCTCGGCTTGGCAAAATGGCTGACCGAACCCAATCACCCATTGACGGCGCGGGTCGCAGTCAATCGGCTGTGGAGCGTCTTTTTCGGCAAAGGTTTGGTCGAAACGGCGGAGGATTTCGGCATACAGGGACGCTTGCCGACGCACCCGGAATTATTGGATTGGTTGGCGCGGGATTTCGTCGCATCCGGTTGGAACGTCAAGCGCACGATGAAGCAAATTGCGCTTTCAAGCGTTTATCGTCAAGCCTCTGCGCTGCGTCCCGACCTACGCGAACGTGATCCGCTCAATTTATTGTATGCTCGCGC
>CAZPZP010000093.1:0-2100 GCA_964591025.1 uncultured Chthonomonadaceae bacterium | reverse complement strand
CACTGGCTGCCAGCGGGCTGCTCGATAAGCGGCTCGGCGGTGCGCCCGTCAGTCCGTATCAGCCGGGAGATTTGTGGCGTGAAAGCAACTCCATGAGTCCCGGTTATCGGCAGAGCGTTGGCATGGATTTGTATCGCCGCAGTCTCTATACCGTGTGGAAACGCACCGCCCCGATGCCCAATATGACGGTGTTCGATGCGGGAAGCCGCGAAGTGTGTATCGCTCGCCGCCAAACCACGAACACGCCCCTGCAAGCGTTGGTCTTGCTCAATGATCCGCAGTTTGTAGAAGCGGCGCGGGTTCTCGGCACGCGGGCAGCCAAAGAGGGCGGAAACACTGCATTGGAGAAAATTCGTTGGGTTTTTCGCCTGTCTGCCACCCGTGAACCGACACAAAACGAGTCGAAACTGCTCTTACAATTATATGAGGCACAGAAAATGCTGTTCCAAAACGAACCGGCGCAAGCAGACAAACTGATTCAGGTCGGCGAGAGCAAGCCGGATACCACAATACCCCCGGCAGAACTTGCGGCTTGGACGGTTGTCGCGCAAACCGTTCTGAATATGGACGCGACCATCTGGAAACGATAAACTTATGTCTGAATTCGATCCATTGACTTTAACACGGCGTCATTTTCTCTCACAAACGACGTTGGGACTCGGTGCGCTTGGCTTGTCGGAACTGTCCGGCACTCCTGCCTACGCTCAAAAGGGAACAGGACACACCAACCCAATCACCCAACGCCCCAATGACCCAATGACCCACTTGCCGCATTTTGCGCCCAAGGCAAAGCGGATCATCTATCTGTTTCAGAGCGGCGGACCGGCACAGCAGGATTTATTCGACCCGAAGCCGCTCCTTGTCGAACAAAACGGACAACCTTTGCCCGACCATGTGCGCGGCAAACAACGCCTGACCGGAATGAGTGCGAATCAGGCGACCTTGCAGATGGCGGGTTCGGTGTTTCAATTTGCGCGGCACGGCAAAGGCGGCGTTCAACTTAGCGAACTGCTGCCGCATATCGCCAAAATCGCGGACAAAATTTGTGTGGTGCGTTCCATGTGGACAGAGGCGATCAATCACGATCCTGCCATTACGTTTTTTCAGACGGGTTCGCAGATCGCCGGACGCCCTTCGATGGGGTCTTGGGTTAGCTATGGACTGGGTTCGACCAATGAGAACCTGCCCGCGTTTGTGGTTTTGGTGACGGCGGGACAGGGCGATCAGCCACTTTATTCGCGTTTGTGGGGCAATGGATTTCTCGACTCGCGATATCAAGGCGTGCAGTTTCGTTCGGGTAAAGAACCGATTCTATACCTCACCAATCCCGAAGGCGTGACCGCGCACGGACGCCGCTCAATGCTCGACACGCTCAAGGCACTGAATCAAGAGCAGTATACTGCCCAACTCGACCCCGAAATTGAATCGCGTATCGCCCAATATGAGATGGCATTCCGTATGCAGACGAGCGTGCCGGAAGTGACCGATTTGAGCGCGGAGCCGGAGAGTACCTTTGCACTCTATGGCGAAGATGCCCGCAAGCCCGGAACTTTTGCGGCGAACTGTCTGCTGGCGCGGCGACTGGCAGAAAAAGGCGTCCGATTCATTCAGTTGTATCATCAGGGGTGGGATCATCATGGCGACCTGCCGAATGCGATCCGTCAGCAGTGCCAGAAAACCGACCAGCCAAGCGCGGCACTGATTCTCGATCTCGAACAGCGCGGAATGCTGGACGATACCCTTGTGATTTGGGGCGGCGAGTTCGGGCGCACCAGTTACTCGCAGGGCAAAATCTCCAAAAATAGTTACGGGCGCGATCATCATCCGCGCTGCTTCTCGCTGTGGATGGCAGGGGCAGGAGTCAAAGGCGGCTTCACTTATGGGCAGACCGACGCTTACGGCTATAATATCGCCGATGCGTCCGGTAATGCGATTGTGCCAAAAAAGGAAGTGTTTACGCCGGGAGCCGTTCATGTTTACGACCTGCAAGCGACAATTTTGCACCTATTGGGGATTGATCATACCCGCTTGACGTATCGTTATCAAGGGCGCGACTTCCGATTGACTGACGTAGAAGGTCATTTAGTCAAAGATTTGCTG
>CAZPZP010000092.1:4474-9860 GCA_964591025.1 uncultured Chthonomonadaceae bacterium | reverse complement strand
GTTTAGTTTCATAGAAGAAGACACAATCCCATGCCAAGTAAAGGCGATCCTCTAAACTATCACAACGCGGGATATTTACCATGTCAGAAAGTTCATTATTTATTCGGCGATAAATATCATGTCCACACCATTTTGACAAAATAAGGGCGAGAAATTCGACCATATCATGTCCGCAACATAGTATCCATAGATCATCGGCTGATGTTTTAAGAATTCTGTTGAGCCTACTTTCAATCTCATATGCAGATAGATTCGTCTGCGACTTTTGATGAACTTTTTCTATCATTCGACCTACATTAACAGTGAACTTTTCTCTGTCAAAAAAGTAATCAAAATCTTCAGCGTCAAGTGACTTAAAATTTAGTTTGAGATCTTGACGTTCATTTAGTAATCTCAGGTGTCCTAACGGCTTCGCACAACGGAGAAGAGCCTCTCGAAGTAACGCACAATTTCCTCCCAAAACCTTATAATGCTCAAGTAACCTTCCAAGAGCAGGAGATTGTAGTATCATTGTATCTAAATCGTGTGTATCAGTATAAATAAGATCATCGATATTTAATAATTTAGAAAGAAATAGGTCAAAATCCGAATCAACAATTGCTAGGGCTCCCTTTACACCCATTTTCTCTAACTTGTTTAGAATATCTACAACATTGAGTTTTCCGTATGCTACTGCAATGTAACAACACTGATCGTCTATATACGTCTTGAAAACATTTTGATCAGACGAACCCTCTACTAAAAGAAATGCTTGATTTTTGGTTTTAGGATTGTCTCGACGTATTTTCAGCCTATTGGCGATTGTCTGAGGATTATCTCTGTCCAACGGTGCAGTTTCAGTTCGCATTGTTTTCCTCTGATTTCTTTTGTAGATCATCCGGACCAGTTAAGCCATATGCTAAGTCCCATCTGTCAGCAATAATTTGTGGTGAATGAGTAGCGATAAGAACATGAAAGGGAGAGAGTTTGACAATCTTTTCAAGATTCTTAAGAAATTCTTCCTGCCAAACAACATGAAGTGATATTTCTGGCTCATCAATTATGATAAGCATATCTTTAGAGGTATTAAAAAGTAGCTCATAAGCCAAAATGAGTAGATGCTGTTCGCCAGATGACAAATCGGAAGGGCGTATTTTTTCTCCTGATCTTCTTGTAGACGAAAAATAAAAGCCGCTTTCACCACTCACCTCAATTTGTTTATAAGCAAAATGTTGATTGATAATTTCTTTGAGAAGTTCTATTTTTTTTGCTAACGGCTCCAATACGCTTAGTTTCTGCTCATTGTCTTTTACATATACTGACAAAACTCTCTCTGTAGTATTTTCATAATCTTCGCTGGAAGAAAAATAATTAGTAGCAGTTGACTGTCTATCTAATAATCCGACTTGCTGATAGCGTGTAACTCGTTTCTCTTGCTCACCAAGTTGGCAGCTCAATTGTTGTCCAGATAATGTTTCTAATTGCTCTGAGACACTTCCTTGCAGTTGCCGTATAACACGATTAGGAAATGTTCTATCTAACAGCTGAGAGCGTTTCCCGTATTCACCAAGTGTTTTTTGAATTTCATCACGTAGTTCTGTTGCATATTTTTCGACCATAGGCACTAAAGAAAAATGACGGTCATTGAGCTGCGGCTGTGACGAGTCTGTTGCTTCAAGCCTTTGCGTTTTCACAAAACGCACTTCGTTTGCGTTACGTAAGAAACGCAATGCATCCGGTTCGTCGCTCTGCACCATCAATTCAACAGGTAATTGATCTCTGTAACGGTCGGCAATGTCCTCAATAGAGAGAATTTCACCAGAAGGGTTAGAACGCCAACGTTGATCACCAATCCTCCTGAGCCAAGGGAGACGATGCGAAATAATAGACAAAACATTCTCGGAATTATTAAAGGTATGGTGTGCAGAAGGATAGTAGACACTGGCCTCTTGCGCGTACTTATATCGTACTTCTACTTTCCACTGGATTTCTGTTTCGACCTCATCGATAGTTTCATCTGGCATAGGCGAACCACTTTTCGTACGCAAAACGTGGATAAAATCTCCAGTTGAGAATTCAATCATAAAAGCTGTAAACTGTATAGATCGCAAAGATGTGTAGTTTCCGCACATCAGCGCATCTACCATACGTAACACGGTAGTTTTCCCAAAACCATTGGGACCGTATATTATAGTAACTTTGCTATCCTGATTCAACTCAATTTTGTGTCGGAAGGTATCAAATAGTCCTTCTACGATGATTTCACTCATTGGCACTGAATTATATTCTCCCATTTTATTCTGATTGCAATGTAACTTTGATGCTATTTCGACATTAAAACAGTAAATCCTGCTAATACCTGGAAAGTTTTGCATTTTTCTTCAGCGGCATTAATAAGCAGGTACAATGCATGACAAGTTGGTTGCAGGAGGTTTTGATGCCATGAACGTCAATGAGATTACACCCAACGAGATAAGACAGTGCGGATTAGACGCAGTACGCAGAGAATTGGGTCTGATTGGATTGGCGCGTTTTCTCCAACAATTCGAGCGCGGAAACGGCGACTATACAAAAGAACGCCATGAGTGGCTTCCGCAAGGTTCTGTCCGAGAGGTTGTGGCAGAATTAGAGAAGAACACGCCACCGAAAAGAGACGAATAATAGCGAGGAGAGAACGAAACCGTTCTCTCCTTTTATTTTGCGATTCAGACAGCACGAACCGGAATCTGCGTGCGGTTCATTTCGGCAAGGCGGGCAGCGATTTCGGGCGATTGCGCGTCGGTATAGAATTTTTCGATGTCCCAAAGGTCGGCAAAAACGCGCCCCCGCTCTAAACTCAATCCATATCTGACGGCTGTTTCTAATGAGGCAAGAGTTGGAGGGGCATAATCGCCGGTTTGGGCGAGGGCTTCGACGGCTCCATTTCCGGCGCGGGTCGGAATCACGCAACAGACCGATGCGCCGCACTCAAACGCGAACTCCAACGAATGGCACGCTTCCTCAAGCCCCTGTTCCTCAGTTTGGAACGGCGGACGCAGCAGAATAAACACGCGCAGGGCGATTCCATTTTGCCGCAAAAACTCCGCTTTCGCCCGAAAAATATCGCGAGTGAGGCGTTTGTTGAGGCGTTCGAGTGTCGGGGCGTGCGCTGTCTCCAAACCCATCGCAATCTCGAATGAACCGCGTAATAAATCGCGAAACGGCAGAATTTTCTCCCCAATGAGGTTGGGATGGCATTCGACGATCACGCGCTCGAAACCTTGTACGCGCTCTGCTATCGCCGCATAATCTTCGGGCGGAATCGCTTGCGTATCGAACCAGCTTCCGGCATTATAGAGTTTGATTTGACGGGCAACAGGCAGACGTTCGAGAGCAAAATCGATCTGCTTGGGAATGGCTCCCGCTGGCACGCGAGTATCGAGCGTATTCTGCCATAAGTCGCACATCAGGCAGCGATACGGGCATTCTTTATTCGTGAGAAACAGCGTCGCCGTCGAAACAAGACCGCCGTTCGCGCCGCACTCTTCTTCCCATAGATAAGCATACGGCACTCTGGGATCAAGGGCGTTTTTCTGCCCGCGCCGCGCCACAATCCAGCGCGTGCGTTCTGAAGGGGTAATTGGGTAATTGGGTGATTGGGTCATTGGGTGATTAGGTCGTTGGACAAGTCCGGGTACAGAAACGTACCCGGCGGAAAAACAGACGTCCTATGGACGAATAGACTGAGAGTTGATGCCTCTGCATTGGGATTTGAGGGCGAAGCACGGCACGGCGGAACGAGACCTGCACGAAGAATTTATTCCGCTGAATTTCTTTTTGATTTCGCTGTGTCTATGCGATAGTGACAGTTCTGCTGTAAACTAAGATGGGCAAGCGTTCCGGCAGTGAGTTCGAGAACGGTACGCCCCTGTGCTACGGGCAGACAGATGCGATACGGACGGACGTTCACCCATGTTTTGAGAATTTTGCCGGACGCATCGAACGCCACAACGTCAAGAGCAAATCGCATTCCGAAGGTATGGATGCCGTTACAGGGTTCGAGCCAAAAGCCGGAAGTCGGCGCGAGTTTCGATTTGCCAATGAGTCCAATAGTGCGCTGGACGATGCTTCGCGCCACAACGATCTGTGGAACCACAACGCGCCCAGTTTCGACTTCGATAAGCTGCGTTGTCATGCCATGCTCAACGGATCAATATCAATGGCGATGCCCATGCGATCCGCCAGCGGCAAACGAGTGTAAGCGTTGCGAACGACTTCCGCAACCGCAACCGACAGCGGACAGCGCAGAGCCACATGAAACCGAAATTGACTCTTCAATCGTGATAAAGGCGCAGGAGCCGGACCGATAATCTCCACGTCCTTTGGTGCGGTGCGCTCGAATGCCGCCGCCAAACTGTTCGCACGCGCCGCCGCGATCCGCTCGCTTACATCGGAGCAGATGAGATTGGCAAAGCGGGCAAACGGCGGATATTTCAATTCGCGCCGGAACTCAATCTCCTGCCGATAAAACGATTCGTAATTCTGCGCGACTGCCGCCTGAACCGCATAATGATCGGGGCTGAACGTCTGTACGATGACTTCGCCGGGAATAGTGCCGCGCCCCGCCCGCCCTGCCACCTGCGTCAAAAGCTGAAACGTGCGTTCGGCGGCGCGAAAATCGGGCATATTGATCGCCGTATCTGCACTCACCACGCCGACCAGAGTCACATTCGGAAAATCCAAACCTTTGGCGACCATCTGCGTCCCGATCAAAATATCGTAATTGCCCATCCGAAAATCCCGAATCAGGCGGGTATGCGCCCCCTTCTGCGAAGTCGTGTCTCTGTCCATACGGGCGACACGCGCCGACGGAAAATACCGCAAAACCTCCTCCTCGACCTTTTCCGTGCCGATCCCGAACGCCCGTACCTTCGCGCCGCCACAATCGGGACAGGTTTGCGGGGCGCGTGATTTATGTTCGCAGTGATGGCATTTGAGGACACGATCATACGAATGGAACGCCAACGAAACCGCACAATTTGGACATTTGGCAACCCAACCGCAATCACGACACAGCACAAACTGAGCATACCCTCGCCGATTGAGAAACAAAATTGTCTGCTGTTTTAACACGAGACGGGCATTGATCGCTTCCACCAGTTGATTGGCGAAGAGAGCCTTGTTCTGCTTGAACTCATCCCGTAAATCCACCACATGAACCTTCGGCAGCGGACGATTGTCGATCCGCTGTCCCATCTCGACACGAATAACCTCACCCCCGACCCCTCTCCTGACCATTCGTTCCTCATTAGGAGAGGGGAGACTCAGATTTGCGGATTGTTCCCCCCTCTCCTCCGAACTTGTTCGGGAAGCAGGAGAGGGGAGACTCAGATTTGCGGATTGTTCCCCCCTCTCCTCCGAACTTGTT
>CAZPZP010000092.1:0-4374 GCA_964591025.1 uncultured Chthonomonadaceae bacterium | reverse complement strand
CGGGAAGCAGGAGAGGGGACGGGGGTGAGGTTGGTAGTGTCCTGTCTCTTCTCTTCTGAAAGGTAATACGATTCCAGTGACGGCGTGGCACTGCCGAGGATCAGCATCGCATGGCTGAAACGGGCGCGTTCCTGTGCCAAATCGCGGGCGTGATAGCGGGGCGTTTTCTCCTGTTTATAGGACGATTCGTGTTCCTCATCCAAAACGATCAAGCCGACATTGTTGACCGGCGCAAAGATTGCCGAACGCGCTCCGACCACGATCCGCGCCTTGCCGTCCTGCATTCTCCGCCATTCATCGTGCCGCTCGCCCTCGGACAATTTTGAGTGCAAAACCGCAACCTGCTCCCCGAACCGCCCCAAAAATACATCTACGACCTGCGCGGTCAAGGCGATTTCCGGCACAAGCACAATCGCACTGCGCCCCGATTCCAGACACGCGGCGATGGCGTCGAGATAAACCTCGGTTTTGCCGCTTGCCGTCACGCCGAACAGCAGAACGGTGCGCGTCTCTTCCTCTTTGAGATTTTCGCGCAGAACGCGGCGGGCGTTCGCCTGTCCGGGCGTGAATTCGGGCGCAACAGTTCGCTCTTTCGGAGCCGCCGTTGGTGCGCGATTGACAACAAGTTCTACCGCCTCCACCAGATTCTTATCCCTCAAAGTTTTCAACGATGCCGCCGATGCCTGAGATTTCAGGAGGAGTTCGTCCACCGGCATCGGGTCTGTTGTCTTTTGACTCCATTCAACAAGAGTGTGCAGGAGGCGTTGTTGCTGCGGACTGCGCCGCCCGACTTCCAGCGTATCGGCAGCAGCACCCAACACATACGCCTTGATTTTCTTCCCTATCACTTTGGCGCGTTGAACGACTCGCTCCTCCGTCAATACACCTTTTCGGAGCAAAACTCCATACGCCGAAGAAAAATTCGCAAGGTTGGCGGTCTCTTTGAGCAGGTTCAATTCCGCTTCGCCATCAAGGGCGTGGAGCGTTTCGATGAGATGCGCTTGCGGCACGGAACCGCCGACATCAGAGCCGCGCAGACTCAAATCAATAAGCCGGACGACAGTTTCCACCTTGTTGACCAGAATGGGAGGCGCGACACACCGGATCGCCGACAGCAGATCGCAGACATAATGCTCGCTCATCCACTGCACAAGATGGAGCTGCTCGTCATTGATCGAAATCGCATCGGCGACAATTCCGATGATCGGCTTGAGTTTGGCGCACAACGGATCATCGAGCGTAAGATGCCGCCGTGCCAAGACATAGCCCAAAACTTCGCGCCCATGAAACGGCACATGAACGCACAAGCCGGGCGCGATCCGCTGCGTCAGGGTTTCGGGAATGCGATAGGAATAGGTCGGCTGAAGGTCGGGAGCCTCGACATCCACCACGACATCGGCGACTTCGATCAGCGCGTATTCTTCCCAAAGGCTATCGTGATAGGGCGTGCTGTCAGCCATGAACGGAATTGCTTTCGGCATGAGAAGGAGAAGTGACAGAGGCAGAATTCTCCGCAGAGTTCGGAACAGCGACAACGGCAGAAGCCGAATCAGGGGTCGGAGTCGGTTTATTTTTATTCCAAGGCATGGAGACTTTGGGTTCGGTTCCGGTACGCAACCGCCCGATATTGGCGCGGTGCTTATAAAACGCCATGACGCACGCCACCAGCCCAAAACAGAGCCGATACTTATCACCCGGATAGAAAACAGGCATCAGCAACGGCAGGGAAATCGCCGCTAGCAGCGAACCGAGCGACACATACCGTACCGTAACATACTCAAGCAGAAAAATCGCAAACGCAATGCCGCCGACAGGAGGTGACACCCCAAGCAATGCCCCAAGACTGGTGGCGATCCCTTTACCGCCCTTGAAACCGAGCCAAACCGAATAGTTATGCCCGATGATCGCCAGCAGTGCCGCCAGCACCTGCCACTGTGATGCCAAACCATAGAATTGAGCGACAAGCGGCGGCAACAATCCTTTCATCACGTCGAACGCGAATACAATGCCCCCCGCCACTGGACCGCAAATACGTCCGACATTGGTCGAGCCGATATTGCCGCTTCCGAGCGTGCGAATATCAATGCCCTTCCAATAATGGGCGAGCCACAACCCAAACGGCAGTGAACCCAGCAAATAACTGCCGACCAATATCCCCCACGTCGCGGTTTCCTGCGTCATCTTTCCCTGCTCTCTCCACCCGTTATCATGCGAAAATCTCTGGCACATTATGCCGAAGATAAACAAAGAATACAAGGGGAGAGGCAGAGGCGGAAATCACAGCGCAGAAAAAATAAATCGCAAGACAGTTGACTCCGCCTGAAATCCGCGTTATAATCAACGCAAGAGAACTTTGTCCGGCAAAGTGATTTGCTAAACCCTGAATTTTTTCTCTGTATGTCCGACAATTCTTTAAGTCAATACTTGTATTTTATGCTTTTTTTATTTTTAGGAGAACCACCCTATGACTGCCCAAGCCGTTCTAACCTCGGAAAAACCGCATATCCGCCCCAAAATCATTCTTGCTGAAGTCGCGGGCGTTTGCTTTGGAGTCCGCCGCGCCCTCGATATTGCCGCTAAAACCCGCCAAGAAGTCAATGGACGCATCACGGCACTCGGTCCCATCGTCCACAATGAGCAGGTGATCGCCCGAATGAAGGCAAACGGTGTCGGCACAGAGAAAAATTTAGAGGAAATCACTGAGGGAACCGTCATTCTTTCGGCGCACGGGGTTTCTCCACGAGTGCTGGCACAGGCAAAAACGCAGGGCTTGAACATCGTGGATGTGACCTGCCCCTTCGTGACCCGTGTCCATAACATGGCGAAAAAACTGCTTGCCGAAGGCTATCAAATTCTGCTTGTCGGCGATCCCGGACATACCGAAATCAAAGGCATTTTCGGCACAATCGAGGCGGAAGGCGGAACCGCGACTCTGGTCTCCTCACCGGAGCAAGTCGCAACACTGGAATTGGGCAAAAAAGTGGGAATTGTCAGCCAGACAACGCAGCGGCGTGACGATTATGCGGCGATTGTGGCAGAAGTATGCAAGCGCGTGCCGGACGTTCGCGCCCTCAATACCATCTGCGGCGCGACGGACGAACTCCAAGACGCGGCGAGGAAATTGGCGCATCAGGCAGATGTCGTGATCGTTGTCGGTGGCAGAAACAGTGCCAATACCAAACGTCTGCGCCAACTGTGCGAGGAGCAGGGCGTCACTGCCTATCATATCGAAACCGCAGACGAGATCGAACCTCATTGGATCGCTCGCGCCGAAGTCGTCGGCTTGACCGCCGGAGCCTCGACTCCCGATTACCTCATTGAAGAGGTTGCCGCCAAACTCAACGGCGGAACCCTCCCCGCCGACTGGACGCTCCACCACCCCGACGAGTGAGAGAATAGGAACCACGGCGAACACAGCGGACACGGAGAAATACAAGAGAACCACAGGGAACACAGGGACAATTCAACAATATCAGTTTCTGAATTGTTTGCATTGATTTTCGTGTTTCTTTCGTGTGATTTCGTGGATCAGAGTGCATTGTTCTGTTCCCTGTTTCCTATTCCCTCGTCCTCTCGATTTCGACGCCGACGGAGGCGACAATAGCGTTCATCGGTGGGCAGAGTTTTTGGATGCAGAGGCGGATTTGCTGTACACGCGGAAAATCGGCGAAAATCTCGCGGGTGATGTGTGCTAAGAGGGCTTCGATGAGGCGGTATTGGGTTTGTGTGCCAACGGTCAGGATTTTGGCGGCAATGTCGGCATAACTGACGGTTTCGGCGAGATTATCCGATTGCCCCGCCGAGCGTGTGTCAACCGTCAGAGTCGCGTCGGCAATGAACCGATGCCCGACCGTTTGCTCCTCATCGCTTGCCCCGTGATAGCCGTAAAATTCCAAGCCCCGAATAAGAATTTTGTCCATCGTGATTATCCGGGAGGCCACTGCATAAATCGCCCGCCCAAAAGGTGAATATGCAAATGATAGACCGTCTGCCCTCCATTTTCGCGGCAGTTGATCACCGTGCGAAAACCCTCTTCGGTCAAATTCAATGCCTTCGCCGTCTGCTGAACGGCTTTGAGAATGCGACCCATCAAGCCCTCGTCATCCATTTCCAGAATCGTTGCAAAGTGTGCCTTCGGGATCACCAGCGCATGAATGGGAGCCTGCGGCGTCAGATCACGAAAAGCGATAAACTCCTCATCTTCCCAAATCGGTTCGACGGGAATCTGCTTGCTCGCAATCTTACAAAAAATACACTCGTCAGGCATACCACTCTCCTTCATTAGAACCACAGGGAACACAGGGAAATGCAAAATCCTTGATCCACGAAATACACAAAAGGACACAAAAATCAATGCAAACAACTCTCTTGAAT
>CAZPZP010000091.1:0-9873 GCA_964591025.1 uncultured Chthonomonadaceae bacterium | reverse complement strand
TCTGCATCCGAGCCTATTATGGCGGCTTCTCATTCCCGAAATTTCGCATTGACTCTCTACTGTTTGGCGATGAACTCCTCGACGCGCTCGATACGCTCTTTGCTCATTGGGTGTGTACTGAGAAATTCCGGTCCGCCGCCTTTGTTGCCGGATGCTTGCTGCAATGTCTGGAAGAGATCGATCATGCCACGCGCATCATAATTTGCCGCCACCATATTGGTCAATCCATACTTATCGGCATCATATTCATCATTACGGCTGTAGCTCAATGTCAGGAGCGAATTACCGATGCCAGCGATATTTTGGACGCTTTGGTTGGCTTTCGTCAGCCCCAATAAGAGACCAATTCCAGCCGCACGCTTCTGCTGACTGGCATACTGTTTTGCCCAATGTTCGCGCCGAACGTGGGCGATCTCATGCCCCGTGACACCTGCAAGTTCATCGGTTGACCCAATTTTCTCCAGCAAGCCCGTGAAGATAAACATATTGCCACCCGGAAGCGCAAACGCATTCACGTCCTTGCTCTGCACCACACGGAATCGATAGTCCCACTTCGAGCGGTCTTGCGAAGGCATATTCGCAACCAATTTTCTGCCCACACGTTCGAAACTCTTGGCGCGGCTGTCGGTGACGACTCTATATTTTTGTAGAACCTGCTGTGCCGCCTGTTCGCCGAGTTTCTTCTGATCGCCGACACTGGGACGGAAAATGTCGGCGTTGGCTTCCTCGGCGAGAAGGAACGGCAATGCCGCCACTGCTCCACCAGTCAGTGCTTTGCTCAGCAATTCGCGCCGTGAGTAGGTATATCGCGCCACTGGCTCTGCCAAATACTCTTGCGTCGCATGGCATCCGCACGCCGCTGTATGAATGGCGCCCGACGCGCCGCAAGTACAAACTTCTTCGTTAATTTTTGTGTTCATGGTCGTATCTCCCAATTTATAAAAGACGAAATTTCGTCCTTAGCGTGAGAAAAATGACGCATAAACCAAGCAGGAAGTTCCGAAATATCACAGTTGGGTCATTGGGTTGGTGAGTAATTAGGGCAATTCCGTAACCATTTGCGTCATGAGACTTCTTGGCTCATAGAGAAATCGCCTAAACTCCGTACATTCGCCAGCGCGGGGGTTTTAAACCCCCGTCTGAAATGGCGTGCCGCCAAGCGTCCTTCGGACGCACAATGTACGAGATTTATCTGATTTGTCCCTAAGTATTCTCATTTTCGGGTACAAGAATTGACGTTTAGTAGTCAGTCAACCTAAAGTTTAGTGTGTTTTCGAGATTGGGGACGTATTAACAAGTTCATACCTTATCGCTCGCCGGAAAGCAGTCGCCATAGGGGACGAAGCGGCGCGTAGCCTTGCTTGACGAGCGAAATGGGGGCAGGGTGCGATTCGCGAACTCGGAACAGAAAGATCAGCGTGCTGACAAGCGCGACTCCCGCCATGAGCGCAAACATCGTCGGGATGCCGAATTGAGTTGCCAGATAACCGCCCGTCGCAGGACCAAACGCATTCGCCAAACCCTGAACCGCCGCCAGTCGCGCCTGTGCCATTCCCCGATGCCGCTCCGATGCCGTATCGTTGACAAATACCACAGCAATTGTCCCCATGATGCCGAAATTGACGCCGTGCAGGAGTTGGACAAAGAGCAATTGCATGGGATTCTGCACCAGCGTATAGAGCAATAATCTGACTGGTAACAGCATAAACGTGATCGCCAACGCAGGGCGTCGTCCCCATTTGTCCGTGATTCGTCCGACCCGTGTCATCACCAAAACTTCGCAGACGACGCCCGCCGCAAAGGTTCCTGTGATCATCCTTAAGTCGCCGCCGAGTGCCTTGATATAGGGCGCGATATAGGCGGACGCTCCATAAAGTGCAAAGATATAAAAGAAATACGCTGAGAGGAAATAGCGCAGATTGGGCGTTAGAGTAAAGGCAGTCTCTTCGAGTTCGGCGGCTTTGTTAGCGGTTGCGGCAGGGAGGGATTCGCGCTTCAAGTCGGGGATAAACAGAGCAACAAGAGCGATGGCGAAGAACAAAAGCGGTCCGTAGGTGAACGCCGTATCGAGCAGATTCCGCGACAACGGTTCATTCGGTTTTTGGTGCGTGGACAATAACCAGCCTGAAAATAGCGACACGAAAATATAGCCAACCGATCCCCACACACGGTATTTGGCGTAGATTGCGCCGCTCTGCCCCGAACCTGCTGCCATTCTCCCGACAAGCACCCCACCCGCCGCATTGAGATAGATCGTGCCGTTGGTTCCAATCGCGGACAACAGCACAAACCCCCACAGACCTGACGCGGAACGATAGCCGAGATACGCGCATCCCGCCGCGATTGCCGCACCTACCATAATGGGACGCCGTGCATCAATCCGATCCGAGACGCGCCCCAAAATCGGCTGAAGCAGCAACGCCAAGCCCGTGCTGATCGCCAGCACAATTCCGACATCGCGCAGAGTCAAACCAGACGCCTGCATATACAAGGGAACGAACGGCTGCAAAAACCCGAACGTAGAAGTAATCAGAAACATACACACGACGAGCGCGGCTTTTTGGAACGGGGAGAGTGCGGACATACCTCAATTATAGCACGCCGCCATTCGCAACACGGCAAGACTGGCGTTGGCATAGGTCGTGAACGTGTTGCAGATGGAGCGTTCAATTTTGCCTGAACGGTGGCATCGGGTGTGCCGAACTGGTTGCCGCCGACGACAAAAAGAGATTTCTTTTCGCCTTCACTACGACCTTCAACTCGCCCTTCTTCCAGCAATGCCTCATAAGTCGTTGAATCTTGGAGCCAGTTTGATGTCATAACGAAATTCTGCCAATCAATCGAAGAGTTCGCTCCACGATTCGACTTTTACGGTACGCGCCAGCAGACGTTCGATCTCTTCTGAGGAAGTCAAAGCATTCAACTGCGCCAGAACGTCGGCAGTGGGTGTACCAAAGCGATTACTGCCGACGACAATGAGCGATCTTTTTTCGCCTTCGATACGCCCTTCGATACGCCCTTCGATGCGTCCCTCTTCGAGCAATGCCTGATAGGTTGATGACTCTTTCATTCCTTGTACTCCTTTCAACAGTTGCCGTGCGGTAGCGGCGTCGTATTTCAAGCCCAAGAGCAGTAGCGTGGCAGACCACAAAAAGCCGCGTTCTTCGACAGGGGCTTCCGTATCAATGCGCGTCTCCATCTGATCGATTACGCTCTGAATATCGGAACCGGAAAGATCACTCAGCGGCGCAAGCGGCAATAATGCCAAGGGAGCCGAAAGCAGACTCTGCACCGGCAATTCCCACACCCGCACCACGATGTACCGGAAATCCGTTGTGCCATACTGCACGCGCCCTGTGATTGCCGGACCATCCGCCTCTTTTCTCAGCAGAACCACCACACTGATCACCGGCAGACGATGCTTGTAGTATGTTACCGCATTATACATGAAGGCGCGATCTCCCATATCCGTTTTATAGGTGCTTTGCAGTTCTAAATGCGCCAAATAATCGGGGTCAGATACGCGCAGAATGCGGTCAGCATCGGCAATCACCGTGGCAAGGTCGGCGTTGATGATCTCCACAGAGGAGCCGGACAAACCGACGAGCCGCAGCCACGCCAGCGGATCGGACTCGATGAGTTGTTTCGTTGCCACATCGAACGGCTTGTACGGTTCTGACACAAAGCTCTCCTTGCCCACAGTTTAGGTGTGAATGCTCGCTTGGGCGATGGTGCTATTATAGCCCTTCCTGTAGGAATTGCCAACAAAGTGCAGGGAAAAGAAGCGGCACGAAATCGGTTTTGTCGCTTGACCGGATTGGGGCTGCGTATGCCATAATGACGCCAAAGGAGAGCGACGATGCGCGAGGCGAAAAACGCGGTTGTGATTGGTGCAGGGACGATGGGCGGTGGCATCGCCGCGCAACTCGCCAACGCGGGCTGGAATGTCGCGCTTCTCGACACGACGCAAGAAGCCGCCGACAACGGACTTGCCCGCCTCAAAGCCAATCGTCCGCCTTTGCTATTTATGCCGGAGTTCGCCGACAAAATCCAAACAGGGGTATTCGCCAACAGTGCCGAAATCCTCAAGAACGCTGTCTGGATTGTAGAAGCCGTCGCCGAAAACATGGCGGTTAAAAAACAAGTTCTGGATTTCGTCGAACTGTGCAGCGGCAAAAATACGAAAGTCACGAGTAATACAAGCGGACTCAGTCTGAACGAAATGGTTGCTGACTTGCCGCCCGAATTTCGTCAGCGTTTTTTCGGGACGCACTTTCTCAATCCGCCGCGCTATCTCAAACTCCTCGAAGTCATTCCCCTTGCCGATACAGACCGCGATATTCTGGCTCATTTTGTCGAATTTGCGGAAGAGACGTTAGGGCATCGTGTCGTCATGGCGAAAGATACGCCCGGTTTTATCTCTACGCGCATTTGGATCACGCACCTTCTCGATACCATGCACACGGCGTTGGAGCAGAATCTTTCCGTTTCCGAAGTGGACGCGGTAACGGGCGCGTTTTTGGGACGCCCGAAGAGCGCGACTTTCCGTATGGCGGATATTGTCGGCTTGGATATTATTGCGGCAATCGCCAAAAACCAATATGACGCCCTGCCCGATGATCCCTTGCGCGAACGCTTGATATTGCCCGGCAAAGTTCAGGCGTTGATCGATTCGGGACGGACAGGCGCGAAGTCGGGAGCGGGTTTTTATAAACGCGACGGCAAAGAGATTCTCGCCCTCGATTGGGACACACTCGACTATCGCCCCGTGCCACAAATTGATACCGCCGAATATGACACACTCGCCAAACGCTCCATCACCGAACGCGCCGAATTCCTTCGCAGTCATCCCGCAGACCACCTCGCGCATTTTGTGCAGACTATCTTGGAATCGCTCTTCGGCTATGTGCTGACCGTCGCACCCGAAATTGCCGACGATGTGCTTTCGATTGACAATGTGATGCAGTGGGGCTTCGGTTGGGAACACGGACCTTTTGCATTCAGCGATAAGTTTTATGCGCGGCAGTGGCACTACCACGCCCGCAACGAGCCGCCGTATCGCATGATGCGCGTCTTTGCCGAACAGGAGTTGCAACCCGTTCCCGAAACGCCGGACTATATTGACCTCAACCAATTAGAAGCAGACGGCAAGGTTTTCTTGGAATCGCCCGTCGGTTCGCTGATTGACTTAGGCAACGATGTGGCGTGCCTTGCGTTCAAGACGAAAATGAATACGCTCAATCCCGAATTGTGCCGGTTTATAGATGAGGCGATTACGTTTGCAGAGAACAATTTAGAAGGGTTGGTTATTGGGAATCAAGGGGCACATTTCTCTGTCGGTTATGACCTCAAAATTCTTCTTGCCGCCATTGAAGCCAAAGACTACCATCGCGTGGATGAGATGATGCACGCGGTTCAGTCGGTCTATTCGCGCCTCAAGTTCTCGCGTATTCCTGTTGTTGCCGCGCCGCACGGCTATACACTTGGCGGCGGGTGTGAATGTGTCCTTCATTGTGATTGGATTAGTACTTCTGCGGAACTGCAAATGGGCTTGCCTGAAACATTGGCGGGCTTAGTCCCTAATGGCGGCGGTATGAAAGAGCTGTTACTGAGAAGTTACGGCACGCTCGAATCGCTGCTCAAAATGATGAAACTGTTGGTCTTCCCGCCGACTTCTGCCAACGCTTACGAAGCATTGGAATCAGGGTTTCTTTTTGCGTATGTACAGATTTGTGCCAATGCGGATAGACGCTTTGCTGTTGCCAAAGATTTCGTGTTGGATCAGGCAAAAAGGGGCTACAGTCCTCCCGACGTACAGCGTATAGTTAGACAGGGCAACGCGATGCGAAAGAGTTTGATGGATGCTTGGCAGGAAAGTGTACAGAACCAATCTGTCAGCGAGTTTGATGTCTTGCTTGCCGAGCAGGTTGCGGAATTTCTGTGCGGAACCACTGCCGCGCCGCAAGAAGTGAGCGAGAACGACTTGCTGAATCACGAACGCGAAATTTTTCAACGCCTGATTCGTTTAGATAAAACGGTTGAACGCATCCGGCACTTACTCGAAACGGGCAAACCACTCAAAAATTAACAATCCCACAAGGGGAAAAGAGGCTCAATAATGAGAGATGCAGTGATTATTGCGGCGGCACGTACCGCCATTGGCAAATCCCCCAAAGGAACTTTGCGCCAAACACGCCCCGACGACTTGGGCGCGTTCGTTATTCGTGCCGTACTGGAGCGTGCGCCCCAACTCGACCCGCAACTTATCGAAGATGTAATTTTCGGTTGTGCTATGCCGGAGTTGGAGCAGGGCATGGATATGGCGCGAATATCAACATTGCGGGCAGGACTGCCGAACACGATTCCGGGCTTGACCTTGAATCGGTTCTGTGCGTCGGGCTTGGAGTCGATTGCGGTTGCAGCCGCAAAAATCCAAACCGGACAGGCAAACGTCATTATCGCGGGCGGAGTCGAAAGTATGACCATGGTTCCCTTTATGGGCGATACCCTGCGCCCGAACCCGACCTTGACCGAACGCCAGCCGAACACTTATTTGAGTATGGGTTTGTCGGTGGAAGGCATCGCCAAAGAGTACAGCATCACCCGCGAAATGGCGGATCGGTTCGCCTTCGAGAGTCAGCGCAAGGCAATTGCCGCACAGGACGCCGGACGGTTCGACGCGGAGATTGTGCCGATCACGGCATCGGTCACGGATGAGAACGGGGAAACCTCAGAGGTAGTATTTGCCAGAGATGAAGGAGTTCGCCGTGAGACTTCTATCGAAGGTTTGGCGAAGCTGCGAACCGCTTTCGGGGAACACGGAGTCATTACGGCAGGAAACGCCTCACAGCGGAGTGATGGAGCCGCCGCCGTGATTATCACCGACGCGCAGACCGCCGCCAATCTCGGTATTCGTCCGTTGGCGCGTTTTGTCGGGTACGCGGCTACAGCAGTCGCACCGGAACGCTTCGGGATTGCCCCCGCCTATGCCATTCCCAAACTCTTGCAAAAGACGGGCGTGGACATCAGCAATGTCGGGCTGATCGAGTTCAATGAAGCGTTTGCCGCGCAAGTCCTCGCCGCCGACAAAATTTACGATTTGCCGATGGATCGCGTCAATGTCAATGGTGGAGCCGTCGCGCTCGGTCATCCGCTTGGAGCAACTGGCACACGCCAAACCGTCACCCTTTTGTATGAAGCGCACCGCCGCCGTACTCGCTATGGCATCGTAACCATGTGCGCTGCGCTTGGAATGGGAGCCGCCGCCCTCTTCGATATGAATTACTGACTCGCCTTACGCACAATTCGGTTATTGAGGAAACTGTCGCCATTTCAATCGTCAGCCCCTCTCTCAAACCACTTATAGAGAAATCGCTTAAACTCCGTACATTCGCCAGCGCGGGGGTTCTAAACCCCCGTCTGAAATGGCGTGCCGCCAAGCGTCTTTCGGACGCGCAATGGACGAGATTTATCTGATTTGTCCCTTAGCATCGAACAACTCTTTCTCCAAAGAGAGGAAGAATCTCACTGTTATTAGAGGGGGTGGGGGCGAGGTTCTCAGTTATCACCGAGTTGATTGTAGTTGCCGATGAGCAAGAGTAGGTCGGCAATATCGTTGGCTCCGTCGCTGTTGAAGTCGGCATTGGCGTTGTAGTTGCCGACATTTTGCTGTTGATTGTAAGACGTAATTAGGATGAGGAGATCGCCAATATCCACCGCGTTGTCGTTGTTGGCATCGCCGCCTTTCAAGGGGACAGCAACGCCCGACACATTGCCGCCCGTTCGCCTGCCGAGAGATGCTTGTCCCACAACCCCGTTCCCTGCACCGCCTGACACGCCATCTCGATGGGCGTCAACTCCAGCATCGTCTCCATGATCCCCCGAAGCGACGACGCCACCGGATAAAACGCCTTGCGATAGAATTGCATATCCGACTGATCATCGGAAAATCCGAGGGAAGTCTCGTCTGCCTGATACCCCGCTCCGTTGCCCTGTCCATCGCCCGACGACTGAGAAAACTGTCCCGTTTCCGGGTTAGGCAAGACGCTCGATATTGTGTGATTGCTCGCGCTAATAGTGGTTTGTGCCAGATTGGCTTGTAAGAAATTGCCGGAATGTGGCTTTCCGCATTTTTCCCTGCACAACGTATGCCAGACCCCGCAAATTTTCTCGATCTCGTTGGAATTGACTGACACCCTCGCATTTATCCCGTATAATAGCGATATGAAACCCTCGAATGCGACAACTCGCTTGGCTTCGCGACGAACGCGGCAGCCAAATATTCCGCGTCTCGTTGCCGTCTTTTTTGTGTTTGCCGTTGTGATGAATATCGTGACAGGAAGCAAGACGGGCGGTGATGTGGTTTGGGCAAAAAACTATTCGCAAGGAATGGCACAGGCACAACGCGAGGGAAAACCGGTTCTGCTCAGTCTGCACGCGCCCGGTTGTGGATGGTGTAAGAAGATGGACAAGGAGACGTTTCGGGACAAGCAGGTGGTAGAGTTTGCGCGGCGGTTTGTCTGTATTAGTTTAGACTACAGCACCGACGGTAAAATCATTGACACTTACGGGGCATTCGAGTATCCGCTCACGATTATCCTGAAACCGGACGGAAAAGAGATCGCCCGCTGGACAGGCTATATCCCTCCTGACCGCTTTCTCGCTGCTCTCAAAGAAGTCGCAAAACCTTGATTTTTGTGAGGAACAAGCGGCAGATAAAGCAAAGGAAACACACGATGGCTTATAACGAATTCACCCTTCAACAACTGATCAAGCAGTTCGGTATAACAATAGACACGACGGTTGATCTCTATAGTGATATCCCCGAAGTCCCTTTGTCACCCACCTTTTTGGAACGCCTCGATGATGAGTCCTCGCTGGCATTGGAGATTTCAACGGAAAAAGCCCGCTCCGAGTTTATCATTGCGCCAATTCTTTCAGAAACGCGGAGAATGTCGGGGCATAAGTTCGGGTTGCTGTCGGGCGTGGAATTTACCGTGGATGCGAGTATTGGATTGACAGGCTTCTGTGACTATATTTTGACGCATTCACGGCAACAACTCTTTGTCGAGTCACCGGTATTGATGCTGGTCGAAGCCAAAAACGAGGATATGAAACGAGGATATGGGCAGTGTATCGCAGAGATGCTGGCAGCGCAACGCTTCAATGAACAGGAAGGCAAACCACTTGCCAAAATCTATGGTGCGGTCACGATTGGGAACATTTGGAAGTTTATTGAGTTGGAAAATAAAACTGCCCGCATCGATTCAGAAGATTATTCGCTGGAGAATGTCGGCAAAGTCATCGGAATTTTGTTGCGCTTGCTCGCTCCATTAAACTGATAAACAACGGTCTTTACAAGTTCAAATCACTCTGTTGCGCCCGCTTGCTTTAGTAGGGCGATAATGTGAGATTGATTTCTCTCTTTTGCCCAAAAGAGTGCAGTAAATTTGCTGTCGTCGCGTCGTTGAATGTCCGCACCTTGGGCGAGGAGATAACGGACAATATCCGTTTTGCCAGCATAGGCGGCGGCTCCCAACGGCGTAAAATGCTCCTCCCAGCCAACAACACTGGGATCAGCACCCAAAAATACCAATGCTTTGACCGTCGCCAAATCTCCATTGCGGGCAGCCGACACCAAAATATCACGAGGCTCGAATATCAGGACAAGAAAAGCACTAACACACAGGAAAAGTGCCAACCATATAACGAATTTTGGCGAAATACGGGGAGTGGATTTATACTTGAGTGCTTCCATAGGATAATAACTTTTTGCCTGTGCGTTTACGTTAAAATCGGCTTGATGACTTCGCCGCCGACATCGGTAAGGCGCATATTGCGCCCGTTGTAGTGGTAGGTAAGACGGGTATGTTC
>CAZPZP010000090.1:0-9895 GCA_964591025.1 uncultured Chthonomonadaceae bacterium | reverse complement strand
CCGCCATCCACGCTGTAAAGCCGTAGGGATTGTGATCGCGCCCCTGACTGCCCGTTTGGTTGGTCGGCATCCGTCCGAATTCTGTTGTCCAAAGGATCAAAGTATCGTCCAGCATTCCGCGCTGTGCCAAATCGGTGAGGAGCGCGGCAGTCGGCTGATCTAAGATCGGTGCGTGGCGTTCATAATCGGCTTTGAGAGTTTTGTGCGCGTCCCAGTTCAGCAAGCCGTCCACACCAGAGGCGCACGCCCCGCAGTAGAGCTGCACAAATCGCACGCCGCTCGTAAGAAGTCGCCGCGCCAGAATGCAGTTGCGGGCATATCCGGCGACGAACGGATCGGGATGGTCGGCTCCGTAGAGTTTGCGGGTCGCGGCGTTCTCTTTGGAGAGGTCGGAGACTTCGGGCGCACTGAGCTGCATTCGTGCCGCCAGTTCATACGCCGCAATGCGTGCCGCGAGTTCGGTGTTTCCGGCGTGCTGGTTCAGATAGTCGGCGTTCAAGCGTTGCAGGAATTGGCGCGTTGCCGCTTCGCCCTGCGGTGTGGCTCCGGGCGGCGGATTGAGGTTGGCAATGGCTTTCTCGGAGTTGAACGCTGTGCCTTGAAACGCCGCTGGCAGGAATCCCGCGCCCCAGTTCGCAGGTCCATTCGGAGGCATTCCGCGCCGATCCGGAATCGCCACAAACGCGGGCAGGTTCTGGTTTTCGGTTCCCAGTGCCAGCGTCGCCCACGATCCCATACTCGGAAAGCCGTCGAGGACAAATCCGGTATTCATTTGAAGCATTGCAGGACCGTGCGTATTACTTTTGGCGGTCAGCGAGTGGACAAACGCCATTTTATCAATATGTTCGGCGAGATGAGGAATCAGTTCCGAGATCATTTTGCCGCTTTGCCCGCGTGGTTGAAAGCCCCACGGACTCCGCATGATATTGCCGTTGCCGCCCTGAAAACTGCTCGCTCCGGTCAGTCCGGGAAGCGGCTGACCGTGCCGTTTTTCTAGTTCAGGTTTGTGTTCCCACAGATCGATATGACTGGCGGCTCCCGGACAAAATATCTGTAGCACACGTTTGGCTTTGGGCGCAAAGTGCGGCTGGTGGGTCGTTAGGTCATTGGGGCGTTGGGTGATTGGGTTCTGTTCCCTGTTCCCTGTTCCCTTTTGAGCGTGAGCGGTTTCTTCGGCAAGCAGAAATGCCAATGCGATTCCGCTCAGTCCGTTCTGCATTTGTCCCAAAAATTCGCGGCGATTGGGGTTGTTTTCTTCGTTGTTCATAAGAAAGTTCTGTTTCTGGCTATTCAGGAAGATTTTTTGCACATTCGGCGCAAACAAAGTCCAAGATACCGAGCAACTGGGGAAGATTCTCGGTTGTATACAACCCCGTCTCAAAAACTTTGTTGGTTCGCATCAGTTTGTAGAACTGCCACACCTGCCCGTTGCTGACAATTCCGTGAACGTCAATTTCGATATTCTCTTGCGTATTGTGCCAGCGACACGCCAGCATTTCCCCAATACATTGGGCTTGCCCCCGTTCAAAGTCGTCTTTTTTGGCTTCCGTCACACACAACAGTGGCGTCGCCAGATAAGCGCGATTGGGGGCGATCAGGTAATCTGCAAATCCGGTCAAGGTGTCCGTTTTCAGAGGAGCCGCTTTCCAGACTTTCAGATTCGTATGCAAAGGCACGATTTCGGCAAACATCGCATCGATAAGCAGTGTTTTGGCTTGTTCCGAGGACTGGAGATCGAAAGCAGAAAGTCGGCGCAGATGGGCTTGTAGATCGCTGCTGGGTTTATGAAGCGGTATATCAAAATGCCATTCCATGAGGCGCGTTTGCCCAAGCATCTCTAAAACCTCTCGCAAGGTCAAATCGGAATATTGGCGTTTTGGGCTTTTCCTCATATTGAAATTGTCTCCTTCCAACGCACAGTGTCAATAGTAAAGAAACTCGTTGGCGTTGAGCAGGGCGCGGCACAACGACGGCAGTCCATAGGTGCGAATCAATTGCACGGCTCCCTGCGTTTCTACGGCGTTGGGAGTGCGTCCGAAGGCGAACCGGAACGCTTGAACGGCTTGGGCTTTCGCGTCGGTTCCGGCAGTCTGCTTGACTCGTTCCGCGAAGAACCCCGCTTGCTGCGTCAGAAAATTGCCGTTGAGCAGAGACAGGGCTTGCAGTGCCGTGGTAGTGTTGTCGCGTTTCGGAGCGCGAAGCGAGCATTCCGGCAGGTCAAGCGAACCAAGCAGATCGTCTTGCACTGCCCGAACTGTCTGCTGATAGACCGCCCTCCGCCACGTTTCGGGCTTATACTCGTCGAGCGGCTCGTAAATTCCGATATTGACAACCGTATATTTGAACAGCGCGTAGCCTGCCCCGCCCATGCGCCGATCCAGTTTGCCGCTGCTCTGCAATATCGAATCGCGAACGGCTTCCGCTTCCATACGGCGCAAAGGCATTCGCCACAGATAGCGATTTCCGGCATCGCGGGCGGCGTTTTTGAGGTTGTTGGCATTGGATTGGCGATAGGCATACGACATCACGAGCCGCTTATGAAGCCGCTTGATTTTGCCGCCGCTCTCCTGAAAATCCTTTGCCAGATAATCGAGGAGAGCCGGATGCGTGGGAGGCGTGCCGTTGCGTCCGAAGTCGCTCGAAGTCGCCACAATGCCGCTGCCGAAATGATACTGCCAAACACGATTGACCCAAACCCGCGCCGTAAGAGGATTGTCGGCGTGGGTAATCCACTTGGCAAGAGCCAGCCGACGCGCCGATTCGGACTCGCTCGCTTTGAGCGGCAGTTCACCGGGCAACTTGGCGAGTTGGGTCAAACCGCCGGGGGAGACGAGTTCGCCGCGCAGCATCACGTCGCCGCGATTGAGCAAATGAATTGGATCGGGCGTTGTGAATTGTCCGAGATACGCCATCAGACCATCCGTTACGTCATCGAGAGCCTCTTTATGCTTTTGGCGTTCGGTGACCAGTGCCTTGCGTTGGACTTTTTCGGCGTCAGTCAGCGCGGCTTGCAGTTGGTTTGGGTGGATATAATCGCCTTTGAGAGCGCGGTCTGAATCGGTGGAAACGGTCTGCCAAACTTTGCCATCCTGTGAGATTTCGATACGATAGACCATCGGCAGACGATCATCGAATCGCGCCAGTTCGCCGCCGTCTCGACTCCACAACACGCGATTGACCGCAACCACTTTTGGCAGTTCAATTTGCGCCCAACCCGTTCCTGCTTTGCTGCTAATCCAACTGAAATCGTTGCCGAGTTTGCCGTCGTTGAGGTGCGGAATCTGATGGACGACGTAGCCGGGAAGCAGACCGGATGCTGTCGCTTTGGCTCCCGAAGAGGCGAGAGCGATGTTGCCGTCTGTTCCCTGCGCGAAAATTTGCAGTTCATCAAGGCAGGGTTCCGTGCCATCACGAGTTTCCGCAATGGTAAACCGCACGAATTTTGCCATGACAGGCGCGAATGTGTCCTCATTCCGTCGCGCATTGACGGCGGGACGTGCTTTGTCGGGTTCGTTCGCTTTGGTCAGGCGTTCGCGGGCGATGCCGTCAAGGGCATTGATTTTATTGGTCGTCTGCGTGATTTTGATACGCAGATTCTCTTGCTCTTCTCTTGTATCTTCTTTCGGTTCGCCGAGAGGACGCTCGCCGTGCTTGACTCCTGCGAACGCCGCCATCATACGATAATAATCTTTTTGCGGAATCGGATCGAACTTGTGATCGTGGCATCGCGCACACGCGACGGTCATTCCCAAAAACGCCGCGCTTGTTGTCGCCACCATATCGTCGAGATCATTGGAACGCTGCTGGCGTGTGCCTTCTTCGGTCTGAATGCCGACAGTATCGTGAATTCCGGCGACAAGGAAACCCGTTCCTGTCTCAATTTCGGGCTTGCCGCGTCCGACAACATCACCGGCAAGCTGCTCGGTCACAAAATCGGCGAATGGCTTGTCTTGATTGAAGGCACGAATGACATAATCGCGATAGTGCCATGCGGTTGAGCGCACATGGTTCTGCTCATAGCCCGTACTTTCGCCAAATCGCACGACATCGAGCCAATGCCGACCCCAGCGTTCCCCGTATGCCGAAGACGCAAGCAGACGATCCACGACCTTTTCATACGCATTGGGCAATTTGTCTGCGAGAAACGCGGCGATCTCCTGCGGGGTGGGCCGCAGTCCCGTAAGGTCTATGCTGACACGGCGCAACAAAGTGCGCTTGTCGGCAGGGGCGGACGGCGTAAGGTTCTGCTGCACCATTTCGGCGAATAGAAAACGGTCTATCGGGTTAATCGCCAACTTATCATATTTCGTTTTCGGAACAGTGGGGCGCGAAATCGGCTGAAACGACCACAACGGTTTTTCTGCTTGTTTAACTGCGGCTTGCGGATAAACGGCTCCTGCTCGTATCCAAGTTTCGAGGGCGCGAATCGAAGCATCGGGCAGTTTGCCTGTCGGCGGCATTTTCCCCGCTTTGACTTGAAGCAGAATCGGGCTTTTTTCACTCTGTTGCGAGAGCAACGCACCCGATTTAAGTGCCGCCTGTCTGGTGGAAAAATCAATCCCCCCCGATTTCACGTCGGCGTTATGACACCGCAGACAGTTCTCCTGAAGGACAGCGAAGCCTGCGGGAACAGAGACGTTTTGCTTTTCAGTCGGACGCGCTGTCAGGGCGAGCGTCAATAGGGCAAGACTGCCTGTTCCGGTCAGAGCGAATTTGGGTAAATGATGTAGCATTTTGAGTTCTCACGAGAATTGCGTTTCGTTATCCTGTGTTTTCTGTTTCCTCCTCGGAAATTCCTGCTTCGTTTGGTAACTTGAATCGTTTGCTGACAGTCTAAAGTCCAATTTTGATGTTATAGAGGGAAATTTTACCATGAGAGTCTCTTGGTGCTTCGGTTTGATTCTCTGCGCGTTCGTTTGTACTCCAGTTTTGGCGCAAGAGAGTCGTGAAGCGTATTTGGCAGGGCTTCGGGCGTCAGTGAAAAATTCGGCGGACAGTCAAACTGAATCAAGGCAGCACGCTGAACAAGAGTAGGAACAGGCGGTTATCGCGCTGTCGCGAGTGTCGTCTCTTCGGTGCGGCAGACACTTGGTTGCGTTGAGTTCTACCAGTCTTTCCGAATATCTGTGGGGAGACCGACACGCATAAAAAATCGGGCAAACGCCTGAGAAAGATGTTCGCGATAGGGAGGAAGCAGACGTAAGCGCGGTTGACGCCCTTGCTGAAGCCACGACTCCAAGAATTCACGAGGCAAACTCAAAACCTCTTGGAAGTCTACAATACGATGTTCAGCGTGGTATGTGTCTGTGTCCTCCGCGTTCAATAAGGCGAGGTTCCATATCTGTCCCGAAGCGATATGCTCGATATGACGCGCCCACGATTTTGCGGAGGGATTTTGTCCCGCTAAACGCTGTGCGCCCTCCCAAGTCTCTCGATAAACCGAAAGCGCGTAATGGGGACAGAGAATGACATAGCGGACTTTATTCTGTGCCAAATCGCACGTTTGAGTCAAGACGACAACATCGGTTTCAACCACTTCGACGGCTTGACGTAAGTGATTGACTGGTTCATTATTGGCACGCAGTCCAAGCGACCCTTCCCTCCAGCCGACTACCGGACAATTGACAATAAGGTCTCCTTGATCCAGTTCTGCCTTTGCATCTACAAGAGCATACCAGAACGGATTCATTCGGCATTCTCCCTATCCGGTTCTATAATAACGTGAGGCTTACGCTTTGGAAGGTTTGAAAAATCAATGTCCATATCGAATCGCGCCACGACACGCTTGCGAGGAAGCGGTAAGTTGACGACATCTTGCAGTGGATAAGTCAACGTCAAAAGTGTAGATTTTTGTTCCAATTCCGACTCGGTTTCAATGGCTTCTGCAATATCCATTCTTTACCTCTCTTTTGAGATTATCTTTGGTTTTGATTATACCATAACCGACTCACTTCTGACGTGAAAACGGCTCTCTTCAAGTTTCAGAAGAAAGCCGCAAATTTCAGATATGTCGTGATTATCGCGCTGTCGCGAGTATCGTCTCTTCGGTGCGGCGGACTTGATTACGTCCGCCGTTTTTCGCCGCATATAACGCTTTGTCCGCCACTTCAATCAGTTCGGAAACTGTTCGACAATCCGAAGGGAACGAGGCAACTCCCACGCTCACCGTGATCGGAATCACTTTGCCTTGCAGATTCGTGAAGGCGTGGGCAAAAACCGCTTTCCGAATCCGTTCTGCCGCCGCATACGCCTCATCGGTATTCGTCAACGGCATCAGCAGGGCGAACTCTTCCCCGCCGTATCGCGCCACAATTTCGGTATCGCGCACCGACTGCCGTAGCAGTACTGCCAAACCCTGTAGCACAGCATCGCCCGTCGCGTGTCCATACTGATCATTGACCTTCTTGAAATGGTCAATATCGATCATGATCATGCCAAGCGAGTGCTTGTAGCGGCGCGTGCGGCGTATCTCCTCCTCAAGGCGTTTGTGGAAATAGCGACGATTGGCGACTCCGGTCAACGGATCGGTGAGTGCCTGAATCTCCAGATTGTGGACTTCTTCGCTGTGTTCGATAACAACGGCGGCTTGCTCCGCCAAGAGATTGAGAAGTTCACAGTCGTCTTCAGAAAACTGTCCGGGCTTGCCGTCACTGACGTTGATGACGCCGACAATCTGATTCTGTACGCGCATCGGAATTGCGGCAAACGAGCGCACACGCGGCGGAACCGAGGCGATATTGAGACTCGGCTCCTGCGCCAAATCCGAAATATGCACTTGTCGCCCTTTCGCCGCGACCCAGCCGGAAACGCCGGTTCCTCGCTCGAACTGCATCTGATCCAGCAAGTTGACAACCCGCCCTTTGGTGGCTTTAGCTTCAAGGGTTCCATGAGCGCGATCCAGCAAAAACAGGGTACAGTTGTCACAGTCTGTGAGGCTGTGAATCTGACTGACAACCGCTTTGCAGATCTGCTCTTTGCCGCCCGCCGACTGCATCAGACGGTGCAAATCATACAGCATAGTGACTTCGCGCAGTCGCCGCTCAAGATGGACACGCTCCTCGATACTATGTAACGCCGCAGACAATGCCGAAGCAAGCAAATGAAGCCTTTCCATATCTGTCGCTGTAAACCCGATTGCACGACGGGCGTCACACAAACCGATGGCAGCGAAAATCTCGCCCTCGTTGGCTCCGTCTTTGGTCGGTTCGCGTAAAAGAAGCGTAACGACGGGGCTATTGCCTCCGGTCTTGGGATTTGATAAGTCGCTGTCTTCATTTTCATCAAAGACAATGGCGGTTTGTGTGGGAGTGGCATTGCGAAGATGCCGGTCACAGTTCAAGCGAATATCTTCCGGCGCGTAATCTTCGCCGAGCGGAACGGCATAACTCTCAATCTTGTTCGAGATGCGCCCTTCAATAATTTGGGGACGCAAGCAGTTTTGTCCCGTGTCTGTGAGCCATAACACACCGCCGCCCGCCTCCATGCTGTCCATGACGGCACGCAGCAAACGCGCCGGAGTCTCTTTTTCGCGAGGGGACAGGGCGGCAGTCAGGATTTGATTGCTGCCGCGCACGCCGTCGAGCTGCGCTTTTTGTTCGCGGTGCAGACCGGCAACAGTCGCGTAAGTCTGTTTGAGTTGTTTGTGATTGTCGCGGAGTTCGGCGAGTTGAAATTCGAGGGCTTCGGCACGAAAGGAATGAGAAGCCGCCAGTGTGGTTTTCGGTTGTACGGTTCGGGGATAGAGCAGGGCAAACACGCTGCCGAAAAGTGCCGCCAGCCAGCCATGCGAATGCCATGTTGTCAAGGCAGCCAGCGAGATTCCGGCAGTACAGAGCCAGAGCAAGCGGCGCAGATTGAGCGATTTTTTTTCTGTGTTGTGTTGGGCGGGTTGGGTTTCGCCCGCCTCGATGTCCGTCAAGAGTTCCATGCGTGTTCGCCTTATCCCGTATCGCGACCGTCTCTACGGGAACCCTCTTTGCGGTCAGGAGCATTGCGGAGTCGTCGCTTACTGTCATTATCGGCAGAATCGAAAACTTTCTTTAGGTTATCCTTGCTTGGTCAAGTCACGTCGAGCGAACAAACCGTTCCGTCAGTTCGCGCACCACGCGGTAAGGCTGTTCTGCGACCCATTCTTCAGGAAACATCCACGTCGGCACATTCCAGACGCCCGCTGCGTATGCTGGTTCGTCGTATTCGATGACCCGATCACGATACTGATGAGTTTCCAAAGCGTGCAGGAACGGGACAGTTTCCAACCCGGCTGTTTGGGCAATCTGTTCGAGAACGGCGGAGTTGGCAATGTCCCGCGATTCTTCCCAGTAGGCGTGATAGAGCGCGTCGAGATAGGCGTTGGCTTTACCCATTTCATACGCAAACTCTGCGCCTTCCAAAGCTCTGCGGGAGATGGAGCGTTCACGGGTTCGCTCAGGAAGTGTCAACTTTTCTGCCTCAAGCATAAGTTCGAAGCGTTCGGGAACTCGCGGCTTGCGTTCTGCTTTGGGATCGGGTGGGGCAGGGGTATATTCCATTCCCTCCGGCAGCAGCTCGTATCCGACCCAGCGCAAGGAGAGCGTCGGAAATTCGGCAAGCAGTCGTTTACTTTGCTGCCAAGCGACCCAGCACCATGGGCAAATGACATCGTGGGCGACAGTCAAAACGGGCATTATTCTTTCCTTTGTAGAGATGGCGCGTTAGTGGCGCATATTTATTTTGTGCTGTTCGAGTCGCTGTTTTTCCGCTTTTTGGAGGTGCGATAGAGTAAACTCTCGACAGCATAAGTTTTGTACGCTCAGAAGGAGAAAATCATGTCCGGTTCTGTCAACTTTATCTCTGTCTCCCCGATTGGAGACACCAAAACCGATGCGCTTCCCGTCAAGTCGCTCGGTCCTGCTATCGGCTATTATACGCACGTTTTGGGGTTTCAGTTGGTGAAGCGCGAAGGGGAGAAGGCGGTCTTGCAGCGTGACGCCGTCACGATTGGACTTTCGCGGAATGGCGACGACCCGGAACAAGCGAGCTGCTATTTCGGCGTCAGCGATGTCGAAGCCCTGCACGTCGAACTGACCGGTAAAGGCATCGAACCGTCGGATATGCGCGTTGATGAACATGGCGGCAAAAAATACCGCGTCTTTTTTGCTCAAGAGCCGTATGGTGTTTGCTTCTGCTTCGGTCAGCCGGAAACTTCCGGTGAGTGAGTTTTCCGAACTACACCAGATCAACCGGGTCAGACGCAGTTTTAGAACTCCGCCGCCGCCTGTGCCGCCAAAAAGCCCGCTATGCTTGTGTTCAAATAGGCGTATCACGTTGAAGAGGAGCAGACTCAATGACACAGAAACGCCTAATAGATGATCCGACGAATAATCCCTTGACAGGCAGCCATCGGGTAGAATGAGACATGAACCTCAAAGCCCTGATGACCTTTCCCGAAGATAAAGTCCGTGCGCTCGTCGGACTCCCACCCGCCGCGCTCGGCGAACTCTTTTGCGTCGCCTCTCCCGCAGTCCAGCAACGACGAGAACACGAACACGCCCACAAGCCGGGACGCAAACGCAAGGTCGGAGGGGGACGTAAACGCCTCCTCAAACCTTATCAAGAAATCCTCCTGACCTTAATCTCCCTGCGCCATAACGTCGCCTTCTGTGTCGTCGGACTGATGTTTGGGGTCAGTGCCGATGTCGCCGAGAACACCTTCCATGAGATTATCGGGGTTCTCAAGGAGGTCTGTCCCGCCAACCGATGGGAGGCAGAGAAACGCTGGACTAAGGGTTCGTAAATATATAATCTCCTTCACTCCCAATACCACGCTGTCACAAGGTGCGGGAAGTTAAAAATTTACGAACCCTAAGAAGGAACCCTCTTGGAAACCCGAACAACCTCCTTGTGTTTAGGTGGTCAA
>CAZPZP010000089.1:0-9900 GCA_964591025.1 uncultured Chthonomonadaceae bacterium | reverse complement strand
ATTCTAACAGCCAAGTCTCAACGAACTGTCAAAAGTGAGGGTCTAAACAATGATTGGAGAGTTTTTGTTTCAAAGTTCCTTCCTGATTCCATCTGAAAAGACCAAGTCTTCTCGCCGGAACAGGAGAGTGTTCTTGTTCCGGCGAGAAGGCTTGTTCTTTCATCACCGAGGACGGGCTTAACTGTCTCCGAGTTGATTGTAATTGGCGATGAGCAGAAGCAGGTCGGTGATGTCGTTTGCCCCATCGAAGATAAAAGAGTAACAATTTTCTTCTACTCGAACCAACGTGGAATTGAAACAAAATATAATCGCCGTTGACCCGGCTCTAAAACGGTTGTCCTCAAACTGCTCACCGAAGGCGTGGATGGGGTGTTAGGCACAACTGAGTGAAAAACCGTGTTAAGCCCTGAAAAGTGCGTAGAATGTTGATACTGCGAACTTTTTGCGGCGATTTAGCACTTTTCTAACCCAAAACACCAGCAAAATCGGATGGAGACAGTTGGAAGTGCGTGGTGAAAACTCAAAAGCGCACTTGACGCTATCTCAAAATCCTTAACACGGTTTTTCTCCTGATTGTGCCTAATACCCCGTTATCATACATAAAGAAAAGGGCGTCCATCGCTCATAATAATTAAACAGTTGCTGAATCGTTGAATGAATGGTATACTAAGGGTCAGGAGATAAAACCAATGCCCCACGTTCTGGAACGAACCATCGAAACACTTACCTGTGACGCCTATAACGATGATCCGACCCGCGTTCGTCGAGTCGCCCGCATGATGCCCTCGGATAACACTTTTGAAACCGCGAGTGTTTTTCTCAAGGCGTTTGCCGATCCCATCCGCGCCCGAATCCTCTTCGCGCTGACAGTGGAACCGCTTTGCGTCTGCGAACTCGCAACGCTTCTTGATATGTCCATGCCTGCGGTTTCGCATCACCTGAAGGTGCTCACCCTGTCGGGGCTTCTGAAGGTGAAAAAAGTGAGGAAGTTCGCCTGCTACTACTTCAAAGAGGAGCAGACACAAGAGACTGTGCTTACACTGCTTAACAGCATGGCTCAGCGCACCCAAGGAGACCCACTCAGATGAATATTATCTTCGGCTTCCTCCTGCACCTGTTTTGCTGCGGTGGTGGGATGCTGCTTGCCTTGTATTTTCTCCATAAGCAAACCGACAGGCCGCTTTAGCCGCTGACAATTCTCAGTTTAGGGAGAAACATTTATGACAACGGAACAACACTTTGACCTCGTCATCCTCGGTTCTGGCTCGACTGCCTTTGCTGCGGCTCTGCGTGCACAGGAGTTAGGAAAAACCTCGGTCATGACCGAAGAGCGCACGATTGGTGGAACGTGCGTCAATCGCGGCTGTTTGCCGTCTAAGAATTTGATTGAAGCGGCAAAGCTGATTCATGATGCGAAAACCTCGCGCTATCCGGGGCTCGCCCCTTCTGCCCTCGGCCTCGACTTCAAGGCACTCATCGCGCAAAAAGATGAAGTCATTCACGGCTATCGCAAGAAGAAATACGAAAGCATGGTCGGCGGTCAGTTCAGTATCGAAGAAGGACACGTCGAGTTTGCAGACGCGCACACGGTGGAGATAAACGGAAAGCGTCTCTCGGGCGACAAGGTTCTTATCGCTACCGGTTCGCGCCCGGTGCTGCCGGAGATCGATGGGCTTTCCAATGTTCCCTTCCTCACAAGCGATCTCCTCACCAATGACGAGCCGATGGAGATGACTACCCTTCCCCGTTCGCTTCTCATTGTGGGCGGCGGCTACATCGCACTCGAACTCGGGCAAATGTTCCGGCGTTTTGGTGTTGAGGTCACCCTTCTCGAACGCAACGAACAGCTGCTTGCTCATGGGTACGAGCCGGAAGTGGGTCAAGTGATCGGACCCGTCTTTGAAGAGGAAGGGATTCGCGTCCTCACGGGTGCCACCGTGCATCAGGTCAAAAACGAACAGGGTGGCATTGTCGCTACAGCTCGAATTGGCGATGCGGTGTGCGAAGTGCGTGCAGAAAAACTTCTGGTCGCCGTAGGAAGACGACCCAACACGGACAGTATCGCCATTGAAAAGGCGGGCGTTGCTCTCGACCCTGAGGGCGCGGTCTCCGTGAACGCGTACCTGCAAACAAACGTTTCCCATATCTTTGCCGCAGGCGATGTCATCGGGCGAGAAACCGAAAGTCAGATGGCGACCCCGGTGGGAAGCCATGATGGCGGGATCGCCGCGCTGAACGCGCTCTCCGGCGAAGCCCTCCGCGCCGTCGATCACCGGGTCATTCCTCGCGCTATTTTCACCGATCCGCAAATTGCGGTCGTGGGTCTGACCGAAGAGGAAGCCCTTGCAAAAGGGCATGAGTGTTGGTGCAACGCCGTGCCGATGTCGCTCATTCCTCGTGCGGGTGCCATCCGGGATACACGCGGCATGATCAAGATGGTAGCCGATGCCAACACCAACGAAGTGCTGGGGGTCTCGATGGTCGGTAATAGTGCAGCGGAAGTCATTCACGAAGCCGCGATGGCACTGCGCTTCAAAGCGACACTTCACGATTATATCGATATGCTTCACGTCTACCCGACGATGGCGGAAGCCTTAAAAATCGTGGCGATCTCCCGCTACAAAGACCCGGCAAAACTCTCGTGCTGTGCGGAATAAAGGAGGAGGTGTGATGAAGAAATTTTCTGTACTGGTGGGTGCGGTCTTCGCCGCCATTGCGGCCTCGGCCTGCTGTATCCTGCCGCTCATTTTGGGCGCGGCAAGTGCCGGTTCGGTGGGACTAAGCGCAGCATTTGCGCCTTACCGTCCCTATCTGATAGGACTGACACTCTTGCTTCTCGGTGCAGGCTTCTACTTTACTTATCGCCCCGAAAAAGCCGCCTGTGGCACTGACGGGAATTGTGCGGCCGAAAAGACACTTGGCATGAAGCGTCTGAGTAAAGCTACACTCTGGCTCGTCACGCTCGTTACCCTTGGCTCGATGGCTTACCCGGAGGTTTCTTCCTATCGGACCCGTGTTCAAGCGGCTTCCGTGCCGGTTGCTGTCTTCTCGGACAAAGCCAGTGCCGCCACCTTCAGGGTAGATAAGATGTCCTGCGCTGAATGTACGCTTGCCATCACTGACGCGCTCAAGAAAAGCCCTGGCGTCTTTGATGCGAAGGTAGACTTCGACAAAAAGCAAGCCATTATACGCTACGACGCGATTCAAGTGACGACTGCCCAACTGCGTGCGGTCATCGAGCGAACCGGCTATCCAGCGACGCAAATCGCAAAAGAGGAAACTAATGGAAATTAAGATTCTGCACTTTGAAGGGTGTCCGAACGACACACCGACCCGCGAGCTTGTGGAACAGGCATTGGTGAAGGCTAATCTGCCCGCAATCGTGCGGATGGTTCCGATAGAAACTCCCGAGGCAGCGCAGGAACATCGGTTTTTGGGCTCTCCTACGGTTCAGGTAGACGGGGTAGACATCGAACCTGCCCGCCGTGATGATACAAACTATGCCCTCTCCTGCCGGATGTACACTACGCCGGAAGGCAAACAGGGTGTGCCGCCAGAAGAGATGGTGCTTTCCGGGCTCCGATCTGCGGCCTCCATCCCGCGCTAAGAAGGGAAAGATACGATGAGGGCTAAGCCCGTATGAGCGGCGGTGTGCCAGTGTGAGTGACAAACGTGATTTCATGACGCTATGTTTTCCTTTATTCGAGAAACTGCTGGACAGACAATCTGTCTCTGGTTTCTTCGATGTCCTCTATTCTAACAGCCAAGTCTCAACGAACTGTCAAAAGTGAGGGTCTAAACAATGATTTTGCAGAAATTCTTGACACGAGTGAGAAAAACGCCGCAGAGAGCAGTTCCTCTGCGGCGTCCGTTCTCATTTTCGCGGCGTCGTCGCACTGACGACTACAGAGTAGTCAGAATACAAGCCATTCGCTCTTTTTGCTTGCCCGCTTGACTCTCAAAATACAGGCGTAAACCTTGGTTTGAACGCTGATTTCGAGAGTGACGTTTGCTTAACTTGTCAGGGATGGTCTTAGTGACAACAAGGAGAGATGCATTGAAAATCTACTCCACCACCGAGTCGTCTGTACCGATAGCGTCCGCGTTCCAGCGTAGGAATGTACCTATTGCGGCATGAGAAGAAACGCGTGGTTGTTCCTGTTGGTAACGCTGACATTGCCCTTGCCCGCCGTGCAGGCAATAAAGCCGTTATTGCTAATGGAAGTCGCACGCAGCAGGTGCCACTCATTTTTCCCTGTGCCTCGGTTGGGTGTCAGGTCATTGAGTTTCACGATAGCCCCACCGCCGACCTGCCAGCGAAAGGCGCGGGGGAGTATCCAACTGCTTTGCACCATGTCCGCACTTCCGACCACCATCGCAGTCGTGGCGTTGTTGATATCGAAGGCTTCGCTGGTGATGAAGCTGCCGAAACCACTGAATGTGCCGAGATTGGTAATCGCGCCGACAGCACTGCGATATGCGGCGTACTTCCCTTCCACTCTCCCGGCAATCTCGCCCGCATTGTTGATATCACGAGCAGAGGTTAAGGGGAATAGAGAGACCAGTGGCGATAACCCATTATAGAGATAACCCGCATTGACACCTCCCACGGAAGAATTACCCACCACTTGTGGAAAACCGAGGTCGTTCAATCCGTAGGCGTAGGAAGAGGAACCGCCCAGTGTTCCCAGATCAGTGAGGAGACCCGTGTTGAGGTCGAGCAGATAGCCATGTACGGAGACGATGCCGCCGATCAAGACTTCGCCTGATCCTACGACCTGTCGGTTGTTGTTAATGCCATTCGCCTCTGTAAGCACCCAATTGGCGGCATCCGCAGCAGACAGCAAACTATTGAGATTGATCAAAGGTCCGCCGGTGACCCTGTTCCAGAGGAAGGCGCGTGCGTTGCCAACTGGAACAGTGACCTGAGAGCGACCTACCACCTCGCCCGCGTTATTGATGGCGGAGGCTACCGACCAAGTTCCGCCCAGCGTGCCTATATCGGTCATGACGCCGCCAGCCCAGTAAAAGGCGCGTTCGTCCCGTCCAAACGACGTGCCGCCGGAACGGAACGAGCAGCCGACCACTTGTCCCTGATCATTGACATCCAGTGCCGTGCTGAAGGTGCCGCCGAGAGTACCGAGGTCGCGGTAACTGTAGGTGGCTTGGGCGCGGGCAGGACTGCTCAGAAGAGTTCCTACCGCGAGAGTGGCGACTGCCAGTGTAAGTGACAAACGTGATTTCATGTGCAATGTCTCCTTCCGGTCAAAAGGGTTTTCAATAGAGCGGGAATAACCGGTATCCTGCTCTACGCCTCTACTATATCCCCCTCCTCTTACAAAACTCTAACAAGAAACCAAGTTGAGGCTTCTTTTTTCAGGCAGAAATAAAAAAAGGGAGCCAAAAAGCTCCCCTCGGCACACGTTGCCTGTTACTCAGGCTCTGCCATTCTCTTCAAGTGCATAGGCTACAGCCTGTTCCCATGTCATAGCGCGTCCGCGCTCCCACGCAGCTGCGAACGCTGCTCCGCCGAGTTTCTGGCGGGCAGCCTCAGTATTTCGCCAATACTCATCGCTCTCACAGGGCGGCAGAGGCATACCCAAAGTCTCACAGCAGAATGCATCCGCTCCCAATAATTGTACGGCTCTCTCCCTCTGTTTTTGCATCACGGCAAGATAAGCAAACCGTCTGAGTACCTTTGTGATGAACAGCTTACTCCCAATCTTGTGAAATTGGACTAAACTCTCTCGACATTGCGAGTAAGCCAAGGGCAGGTCGTTCTGATACATGGCTGCACTGGCTACGATCAGGGGTGCCTCGCCTAATCGCTGCGGTGAACTCTGGCGTCCTGCCGCATCTTCCTCGGCAAGACGGCGTGCCTTCGCATAGTCACCTTCGAGCAGGGCAATTTCCGCAAACTTGAGAAGTCTCAACGACCATGTCCCACTAATTGCGCCGCATTCGCCAAAAAAGCGGCGTGCCTCCGAAGAATTGCCAAGTCGCAGGGCGAGGTCACCAAGATCGTTAAGTGCCGCTCCGGTTCCCTCTGTGTCGCCTATTACTCTGAAAAGAGTTAGGCTTTCCTCAAGATAGGCGCGAGCCTCCTCATGTTTCCCGCAGCGTCTCACGGTATCTCCCAGCGCACAAAGTGTTCGAGCGATTCCTCTCTTATGATTTATCTGGTGATAGATTTGCAGACTTTCCTTGTACAAGGCGCAAGCGTCCACCACGTCACCCAGCAGAGTGACAATCCATCCTTTCAAGTAGAGTGCTCGCGCACGATCCACTGTTGCCTCTTGCAATTCCTCTCGTGAGAGCAGGTCAGTCAGATGCTCTATCGCTTCCCTCAAGAGACCTGTCCACCACCATGCGTGTCCAAACATACCTGACATACGAAGCCCTGCCCTTGTATCCCCGCCTGTCCTTGCCCACTGAAGAGCGGCGCGGAAGTTATGCGGGTCCGACCAGAACACCCCTTCCAGTCGAACAGAGTACACAGCGTCCCCTTGCTCTACTTTGCAGAGGAAGTGGGCGAGATGCCGCTGCTTAGAAACGATATGCTCCCCCGGTGCCAAGTGCTCGTGGGCATATTCCCGCAGCGTCTCCAGCATCCGAAAGCGGATCGCCCCGTCGCTTTCCTCCGAGAAGATAAGCGAACAATCACACAATTGCGCCAGATAGTCCAGTGCCAGCGGCTCCTCGCAGACTGCTTCTGCTGCCTCCACCGTCCACCCGTCACGAAAGACGGACAGCCACGTAAAGAACCGCTGCAACTCCGGCGCGAGCAGCTGAAAACTCCAGTCCACGGCGGCGTGCAGGGTGCGGTGGCGACTCGCGGCATCCCGCTTGCGGCTGACGAGAAAGGTAAACCGCTGCTCCAATTGCGAGAGCATATACAAGGGTGTCATGGTGAGTGACCGCGTGGCAGCCAACTCAATCGCCAGAGGAATGCCTTCCAGCTTCTGGCACAACTCTGCCACCGCAGGCGCGTTGTGGTTGGTGACCTGAAAGTCGGGCTTGACTGCCTGCGCCCGGTCAACGAAAAGCTGCACGCTCTCGAAGAGGCTCAACTGCTCCGGTGTCTCGCCTCCGTTGGGAGTTAGCAAAGGCATCGAAGCAAATTCACGTTCGGCGGAGAGGTTCAGCAGCTGCCGGGAGGTGACAAGGATCGTCAGCGTGGGAACACGCTCCAAGAGAGTTTGCACACTCTGCGTCGCGCCCTCGATCAGATGTTCGCAGTTGTCCAGTACCAGCAGGGAGGGTTGTCTGTTGAGTGCCTCCACCACCTGATCGAGTGGCTCTTTTTGCGGAGAGCGGGAGACGCGCAATTTATCGAGAATGGCATCGGCAATCCGCTGAGGGTCTGCGAGGTCGGCAAGGGCGACAAACCAGACGGCTCCTGCAAACGCCTGTTCCAGTTGCTCGGCTGCCCGCAAAGCCAAGCGGGTCTTGCCGTTACCGCCTATCCCGGTAATCGTCATCAGTCGTGTGTCCGAAGTGACGAGCTGCTCCTTAATGAGAGCGAGTTCTCTCTCCCGCCCAAAAAAGCGCGTGAACGTGAGGGGCAGATGGCTCTGATACCCGGCTTCCGCCGAGGGAAGGGGGAACTGCCGTTGCTGCATACCGGGATACTCGACCTGAAACAGACGCTCAGGCAGGGATACATCGCGCAGACGAAATACGCCCAAGTCGGTCAGTTGGAGGTTCTCTCCCAAGTTGCGGTTTACGAGTTCGGCAGTTGTCTGTGAGCAGAGTATCTGTCCGCCATGCGCGGCAGTGAGTATTCGCCCCGCACGGTGGAGCGTTGCCCCGCCCTGCTCCCCTCCCTGCTCCGGCTCTACATCGCCTGTGTGCAGTGCCATGCGTGCTGGCAACTGCCCCGTTTCCTGCTGCCAAGTTTGGCTTGCAAGTGCCTCCTGACAGGCGACTGCACAGGACAATGCTTGCCGCGCACTGGCAAAGGAGACTTGCAGCGAATCGCCCGTCTCCCTCCCCTCCTGCCCGCCGTATCGCCCGAACTCTTGACGCAGGATCGCGTGGTGGAGGGCAAACGTCTGTTGAAACGCTTTGCTATTGCGCTCCCGGAGTCGGGTGCTGTCTTCAATGTCGGTCAGAAGGAAGGTAAGGGTCATTGGTGCAGTTTGCTGGGCTGCCGCGCAGGGAGTTGGCAGCACCGTGACGGAGGAGGAAGGAGCTAGTGCGCTCAACTCCGACTCCTTTCCGAACTGGCGGACGAAAGCGCGTAAAGCAGCCGAAGGCTCTTCCCCAAGTTCTGTATCGAGCAGCCGTTCCCATTCTTTGTATTGCCGCAGTGCCGCTCCCATCTGTCCTGCCGCCGCAAGCAGACGTATAAGGTAGAAATGCATCTCTTCCCGCAACGGATCCATGCTGACGGCTTTGCGGGCAAAGGGCAAAGCCGCTCTGAAGTCACCGCGCTCTTCCAAAAGGGTAATCAGTCTGCCAACGGCATCGAAGAAGAGACTGGAAAGGCGTTCCTGCTCCCCCGTAATCCAATCGTCATAGAAGTTTGGCAGCAAATGTCCGGAATAGCGTTCCACCGCACGCGCCAATGCTTGTTCTCGCTCAGTGCTGTTTTGAGAGTGTGAGGCGGCTCCGATAGCGGACTCGAACTCAGCCACATCGGTGGCGACGGCGGCAGGATTCAGACTGATAGAAAAGCGGTCAGCACGAAGAATGGAGTGGGTTGGAGTTCCCGGCGGCTCAAGTTGATGGCGCAGGGAAGACAGAGCGACGCTCAGGCTTGCCCGTCCCGACTCAAGGCTGCTTTCCGACCAGAAAAGGTCAATGAGGGCTTCACGGGAATGCACTTGACACAGATGATACGCCAAATAAGAGAGAAGTGAGGCGGTCTTCTGGGTTCGGAAACGTGTGATCGTGTGTTCTGCTTGCTGGAGACACAGACCACCGAAGAGTGTAATATGCCAGAGAGCGTTCATGGAGCGCATTTCTCCTGTAGATTATGTGTTTACCGCTGCCTTATTGTATCCTCATTCCCTTGAAAAACTCTTACAGGGATTTAATGCGAGAGCAAAAATTTGCCCTCTTTGTGTTGGATAACAGAGGGGGCATTTGCGTCATCAGCGAGTGAAACCGCTGCTTCAACAAAGCGGGCTTGTCGGGAGGCGTTGAGTGCGAGCATCTCTCATACTGTCTTGCTACAGGAAACCCGCTGGAACATGACGCCGCCGATTCCGTCAAACAGCAAAAAGTGATGAACGCTCTCCTCAATGGAGCGCGTTCAGGAAAACGTGAGGCAGTTTGAATGCAGCAGAAGAACGAACAATTTTCGCGAAGAACTTTTTTGAAAGCAGGGGCAGCGATTACCACCGGGCTTGGGATAGTGAACACTGCCGAAGCACAAACACAAATGCGCCGTCTGCCCGTCATTTTAGACGCCGATATTGGAGATGATATTGACGATACCTGGGCTTTGGGCTTGCTTCTCCGCTGCCCCGAATTGGACATCAGATTGGTTCTCTCCGACTTTGGCAAGCCGAATTATCGGGCGCGTCTGTTCGCCAAATTCCTTCAAACCGTCGGGCGCAGCAATATTCCCGTCGGGTTGGGTGTCGAATGTGACGCGCCGAAAACCAATCCGCAGGAAGAGTGGATTAAAGACTACGATCTCAAAAAATATCCCGGCAAAATCCATCAAGATGGCGTTCAGGCTCTCATTGATCTGGTGATGCAATCAAAGCAGCCGATGACGATTCTTGCCATCGGACCTGTGACTAATTTGGCGGCGGCTCTGGAACGAGAACCGCGAATTGCCTCACGCGCCCGCATCGTCGGAATGCACGGCAGTGTGCGGCGCGGCTATGGGAATAAAGAGACGCCCGATCCGGAGTACAACGTCGTGCGCGATATCAAAGCGTGCCA
>CAZPZP010000088.1:0-9955 GCA_964591025.1 uncultured Chthonomonadaceae bacterium | reverse complement strand
GGAACGAGACCTGCACGAGAAATTCATTTCGCTGTACTCTTGCAAGAGGTCTAATCACCCGCTTCGGGTATGCTTGTCTTGGAATTCAAGACGAGAAGGAGCAGGAAATTGCAGACATCGCAAGAGACGCTTTGGCAATTGGGCGAACACGTCCGGCAAGCCGTCATTCCGCATTTGGGAACATGGCGGGCGCGGCGCATCACAGGAACGGCGGCGAGCGGCGACGCGACATTCGATATTGACGAAATTGCGGAGGCGGCAGTCGAAGAATTTTTGAGGAAACAGGAGATCAATGTCGCCTACTATTCCGAAGATCGCGGCTTGGTGCATCCGTTCGGGAACAGCACGCCCGAAGGCATCTTGATCATTGATCCGATTGACGGCACACGGGCGGCGGTGGCAGGGTTAGAATCGTGTGTTGTTTCGGTTGCATGGACGGAATATCTCCCTAATCCGACTCTCGGCGATGTCCGTTTTGGGAGTATCGTCGAGATCAAATCAGGGCAGACCTTCACGGCAGAACGCGGCAAGGGCATTCATATTACAGATGCCAACGGAAACGCTGTGAAGCCGGAACCGCTTGCAACCACAGACTTAACTCACATGGCGTGTGCGTTGGAAGTGGTCGGTGCGCCACTCGATCTGATCTTTGCGACAGTGGGCGACGTTATCAGCGGGGCAACATTGCGGGGCGGATTTTTTGTTCTCAATAGCAGTGCCTTTACATTGACGCGACTCGTCAACGGGCAGCTTTCAGGGCATATTGATGTGCGAAACCGTCTGCTCAAAGAGTTTCCGCAAACGCGGGAACGGTATGTTGAATATGGCGGCGGGCATCCCGTTTGTTTGTATGGTTACGACATTGCGGCGGCGGCACTGATTGCACAGGAAGCGGGCTGTGTGGTTACCGATGCGTGGGGCAAAAGTTTGGACGGCTGGACATTGCTGGACACGACAGAAGCGAATTTTGGCTCGCTGCTTGCTGCTTCGAACGCGACCTTGCACGCGGAATTGGTCTCTGCTGTCAATGCGGGTTTTGCCGCCCTGAAAGCCAAAATCTGAAAATTTTCTGATGCAGCAAAAAAAGTTGCTCAAAATCTTGTGGGGCTGTGGAATAAAGAGAATGAAGCCACTGTAGCGGTATGGTGACTTCGGTTTTCTCCTGGATGTGGTAGGGATTGTCGGTTAGCGGTAGCCGACAATCCCCTTTTTTTGTCCTCTCATTCTGCGCTCGTCGTCTCCCATTTTGGCGTTTTTTCGGCTATAATTCTATTATTCCCATTTGTTGAGAGGCAAAAAGTGAGCCGCTTCGAACCGATGTATGATCCGCGCCTTGTCGCCCTCGATGATCCCGATTACGTCGCACACCGTCGGCGCATGGCAGATTTACGCCCGTCTCGTGGCAATGCGCGGGCGGCAGGGGAATATCTCGGCGGACTGGTGGAGCAGTGCGTTCAGCATTGGCTCGGTCAGTTCGTGCCGCTCAAAGCCGAACGCATTCTTGCCTATGATCAACGTCAGCGCAACAATCGCATGGGAACGCTGTATCGTGAACTCGACGGCGTTTGGCAGCTCGACGAGGAATCGTTGTGCCTGTTCGAGATGAAACTGACCTTCGAGGAGAACATGATGCGGGGCGTCGGCTTGCGCCAACTCGATACTGCCGCCGATATTTTCTTTCTGGACAAACGCTGGAAGTATATACTCAAACGGCTGGTTTATGTCGCGGAGGAACCAGTTCCCGTTCTTGAAAAAGAACCTCTGCCTGTCGTCGAACCCGATGACGAATTCACAGAGTTGGGAGTGATATGGGTTCCGCCGTCTGCCGTCCAGCAAGCCGCGCAGGATTTGGGGTTAGCATTGCCGGAGAACTGGCTCGCACCTGAATCGCGTGAAGGCGTCGTAGATGATCCTGAGCGTGAGGAGTGGCGGCAATATGCGGGAATTGATGATACAGGCAACTCGCTCGCCGATGCCCTCCGTCATCTATTGCCATTGGAGGAAGAGGGGGAGAAAGGGAGAGGGGGAGAAGGGGAAAACAATGCACTCTGAATCCACGCAAAAAAATACCGCCAGATCCGACTGCTCGCTGCCAAGTGAGCCATCGGGGGCGGTTTCTCCAAGAAAGGGAGGGAAAAGGGCATGTACCCTAATCGAGCTGCTACAGAATTAGACACACAGAATGCGACAAGGTTACAGGGATGCAGGGGCAATTACAAAAATTTTTAATGAAGCGAAGCAGATCATGGGCGGAGATTGACTTAGAAGCGATTTCAAGCAATGTTCACATACTCAAGCAATGGCTGAATCCGGTCAAAATTATGCCGATTATCAAGGCAGATGGCTATGGTCATGGGTTGATTCCAGTGGCAGGGGCGTGTATTGCGGGCGGGGCGGAGATGCTTGGAGTGGCGACGATTGAGGAAGGAATCACGCTGAGGCAAGCGGGAATTTCGCTTCCGACTATAATGGTATGTCCGGTTTGCCCTCAAGACGCCGGGGCAGTTCTGGAAAATGATTTGATTCCGAGTGTCGGCGATCCGCTGCTTCTTGAGACGCTTATTGAAGAGGGCAAAGCCCAAAACAAACGCCCCCAAATCTATCTGGAAATCGATTCGGGTATGGGCAGATCGGGTGTTTACAGTAAAAACGCGGAATTACTTTGGGACAAAATGCTTGAGGAAAATATCGAGATTGTTGGTATTTCTACCCACTTTGCCGACGCCGACAACGCCGACACAACTTATAGCCGGAAGCAGCTGGATGATTTTGGCTTAACGCAATTTCATTTAGAGTCGTTGAATTTTACGGAGTTTCGAGAGGTATCTATCTCGGCGAGTCATGGGATGCTGCGATTTGGAGCGGCGGGGGGAACGGTTGTACGTCCGGGTTTGCTGACATACGGAATTGTACCGAAGATAGGAGGAGTGGAGTCGCCGGAAGGATTGCGCCCTGCGTTGACACTCAAGGCACGCATTGCAACTGTGCGCGAATTGCCGCAAGGGCACAATATCAGTTATGGATTGACGCACATATTGCAGCGCAACAGTCGCGTGGCAACGGTTCTGATCGGATATGCCGATGGCTACCCGCGTCGCTTGTCGAATGTGGGTTCGATGCTGATACACGGGCAGTTCGCGCCGGTTTTAGGGCGAGTCAGTATGGATCAGACAGTAATAGATGTCACTGATATTCCCGAAGCGTCTGCGGGAGATGAGGCGATTTGTATTGGGAGTCAAGGAGACAAAAGTATCACGGTTTCGGACATCGCGCGGCAAATCGGCAGTATCGAGCATGAGGTTTTGACGGGAGTGTCGGCGCGTGTTCCCCGAATTTATTTTCCTGACAGTGCTTGTCTGAACAATCCTTACAAAGCAAGCGTCTGAAATAGTGCGTCTCTCCGAAGCCGGTAGTATCAGAGAGGCGTGTCGGTAAGACACCAATACATCTATGATTGTGTTGTTCTCTCCAACCAAAGGGGCGAGCCGAAGATTACTCTCGGTTCGCCCCTTTCTTTCGCTCCCACAAAACGCAATTCCTGTGGATTTTATCGCCAATCGCCGAAGAGAACAAACGACGCCCAGTGATACGGGTGAGTGTGCGTTCCACCTTTCATCATGGAAATTGCCGCATTCTGCAACGCTTTGCCTTTGCCCTGCCCGCTTTTGAGATTGCCGTAGAACTTCTCCATAAAAAGCGGCGTGCTGTTGTCGCTGACCTTCCACTGACTGACCACTTGAGTGGGACAACCCGCCGCAAACAATGCCCATGTCAGACCAATAACCCCTTCGCCCTTTGTGTTGACTCCTCGCCCTGTATCACACGCGGACAATACCGCCATTTCCGCATTGAGTTTGAGTTCGGAAATCTCTCGTGCCGTGAGAAATCCGTCGTCGTCACTGCCTTTCGGCGGGACTGCAAGCACAATCGCCGATTGAAGCGGGGCAATATCACTGAGCAGTCCATGGGTGGCAAAATGCAGATAGCGGTACTTCGGCAATGCTCTCACCAATTCCGATTCCTGCACCTCAATATTTGTAAGGATAGTCGCATCAGGGTAAATATTATGAATCGTGTCAGCTTCCAATTGTGTTCCGGGTAGGGGAGCGATGCCGCCTCGCTGAGTGAACACGCCGCGTGCCGGTTCGGAGAGCGGACGCTGCCGATCTTTCTTGTTCTTGTCTTGTGCGGAGGCAGCAATAACCGTCGGTTCCAGCATACCAAAGCGGGTTTCATCGCCGAAGGCGGGATTGGCAACGGCGAGCATTCCCTGTCCTTTGCCTTTGGCGGCTTTCAATGCGGATTGCACTCCCCCGGCAGAGTAGGCATAGGCAAGTTCATACTGCTCAATCAAATGCTTGCCATTCGGCAGCAGCAAAGCGGCAAAGGGGGCTTCCCAAATTGAGCCGTCAGGACAGATGACCAGTCGCTTTTTGTCTGCAATCCGTTTCAATACAGAAGGAGGAAGCAAGTCGGCACACAGACGTTCGGCGGTGTCCTTGTAATGCTTAGCGGCGGCACACATATCATGCAGACTTTCAGCGCGTTCCTTCATTTTGTCCTGCGTCACTGGCAGCACGTGAACGGTCAAAACCGGTTTACCTTTTGTCGCCGTCACAACAAAAAGCAAGTGTGCGTCAATTTTCTTCTTGCCCGACTCGAACTTCAGGACAGCGTACTCCAATAGTGCCGTATCTGCGGGGAGGAATTTCGGCACGTCGGCGAGAGTAAGGGTTTTCGCTTCCTGTTTTGCCAACACCTCCGGGTAGCGGGCGAACAGTGTATCCTGCTCCACCTGCAACGCCTGCTCGGCACTTGTCAGGCGGGCTTGTGCCGCTTTCTGTGCTTTTTCGTCGCGCTGTTCCATTGCGATCAGGGCGAGGCTGCATCTGTCTACTTCCCGCCACAGCTTGCGGAGAACTCCCTTTGCTTCTGTCGGAATGGCGGTGAGCAGACTCTGTGTTCGCATACTCTGATCAAGCAGAGTGCGTCCCTTCATTTTATTGACGGTTGCAAAGGCTCGGTCATATTTCTTGAGTTCCATCTCCACGCTAAGCAAATCCGTGTATTGAGAAAGCACCGAGGCGAGATACACTTGTCGGTTCTCGGCACTGCCGCCGATGTCAACGCGAATTCGCTCTTGCAACGCCAGAGCATCTCGCAGAAAGGTTTCGGCTTGTCGGTAATCGTTCAAGCGGATGTAGATATTGCCGATATAGTTGAGCGTCCTGACCTCTCCGCTTTTGTCTCCAATCTGTTGGAAGAAAGGCAAGGCTTGCCGGTATGTTGCCAACGCTCTCTGAAGTTGACCGAGAGTTCCGTAGACACTGCCAACATTGATCAGTGTATAGGCTTGCCCTATTTTATTTTCTGTCTGTTTCATAATAGGCAGAGCTTGCTCATAGAAGGTCAACGCCTTCTGCATCTGCCCCATGTTGAAGTAGACGCTGCCGATACTCGTGAGGGTCGAGGCTTCTCCGTTCTTATCGCGGGTCTGACGGCGTAAAAGCAACGCTTGCTGATAAAAAGTCAATGCTTTTGGCAGCTGTTCGAGGTTGAAATAGGCAACTCCGATGTTGTGCAGTGTCATTGCTTCTCCAACCTTGTCCCCCATCTGTTTGAGAAGAGGCAGCGATTGCAGATAGAACTCCAATGCTTTCTCCGGCTGTCCCATGTTATCATAAAGTAAGCCGACGTTGCTGAGGGTGAGGGCTTCCGCATTTTTGTCTCCTGTCTGCCTCAGCAGTGATAGTGACTGTTGATAGAACTCCGATGCCTTTTGTATCTCTCCAAGTCTGCCATAGACCGTACCGATATTCCCAAGGGTATTGGCTTCTCCAAACTTGTCGCTAAGTTCTTTCTTGAGACGCAGTGCCACATCATAGCACTCCAAGGCTTTCGGAAATTGCCCAAGGTCACTATGGAGTGTGCCGAGATTGTTGTGGATGTCGGCTTCTCCGTCCCGATTACCTGTTTGTTTGTATAAGAGCAAGGCTGCATGGAGATTCTCCAAGGCTTTCTGCGGCTGCCCTAAATTGCCGTAGATGATCCCCATATTCCCGATCACGTTGGCTTCTGCGTTCTTGTTTCCAATTTGCCGGAACAAGGGCAATGCAAGGCGATTAAACTCCAGCCCCTTTTGGAGCTGCCCAAGATTGTCAAAAACTGTGCCGAGATCGCGGAGTGCTGTGGCTTCACCCGCTACATCTCGCATCTGTTGTGCTTTGTCCCGCGCTTGCTCAAAATTCCGAATGGCTGTTGTCCGTTCGTATTTCTTTTCCGCAGTGCGTCCTTCATCCAGCAATTTTTGCACTTCGGGTGTGGGTTTAGGCGGTGCGGCGGGCTTGTCTTGGGCGAGGGTAGCAGAAGACAGCAAAATGAGAAGCAGAGTCAAAAATTTCAGCAAGCGTAACATCGGTATTCTCCATAAAAGCAGCAAGAGTGAGACAATGACAAATCTTTCTTATTTTATGCATTCGCTCCCGCTTGTAAAATCTCCTGCCTTGCAACAGTATTCAGGGTACGAAAAATTCGGGACAGAGTGGGAAGACACAAAAAGGGTTTCTCTCGAACTGATTCGGAGAGAACCCTTGATAGTTTGGATCGCGTAGGAGTTTGGAGAGGCTATTCCGTGAACGAAGCGTCAGCAGTTTCGGGGCTTTCGCCGCTCGCTTCTTCTTCCATCATTTGCTCGAAATCCTCATCCATATCCTCGCCTAATCCTTTGCCCATCTCACGCATAAGACGGCGCATCACTTTGGGATCATCGGTATCGCCCGCTGATTCCATCTCGTCGGCAAGCGAATCGAGGAAATCGTCTTCGGAGCGGACACGCGCAAACCGCGAGACACGTTTCGTGACTTCTTGGGACGCGCATTTCGGGCATTGCAAAGGTGATGGATTGGCGACAACGCCAACCAATTTGCGGAAGCGACTTTTGCATTTGACGCATACGAATTCATACAGTGGCATGGGAAAGACGAGACTCCTAAGAAAATTTTAGCCGAACAAGTCCAATGATGTTTGGAGATTTTTGGGCAAGCCTTGCGCGTTCGGCTTGGGAATGAGTTTTTGGAAGGTCGCCGCGTCCCCGAAAACTTCCTCCAACCGCTTGGCGAACTTGTAAAGTTTATCCATATAGTATTTGGTGTTTTCGTCATTGGCGTAGTCTTCGCGTTTGCCAAGCGTGCCGTCTGCCTTCTCATAAATCAGTACGAACTCGCCGACTGCGACGCCCTGCGCGACGGTTGCCGAGCGTTTTTTCTGGTCACTGCTAAAGGTGTTTTCGGTAATACGTTCGCGCCGAATCAAGTCGTCAATGGGGACGCGGCGATGAAGCAGATCATCTATAGCTTCGGCATAGAGTTCCGAAACGCCGTCGAAGTCGTGAGCAAGGAGGCAATCCACCGCCTGCGTCATGAATTTGCGCCCGTAGCGTTCATCGGCGCGGGAGCGCAGCGACGCCCCTTTATAAAGTTTGCGCCCATCGTAATAAACCAGTACATAGTTTTTGGTTTTAATGGACAGCATGGCGGCAAAGCGTCCATCGAATGCCAGTCGAATCCCCTCCGGCAAGACCGAGCCGATTTCCGCGACATAGGCGCGTTCGGCTTCTTCCTCTTGAATATGACTCGGTGGCACAAAATAGACTCCATCGGTATCAATCTCTATCACCACGCTACCGCTTTGCTCCATGCGTTCGGCAACGTCTACAACAAGCGTTCTGCCCTTTTCGGTTACCTGTTCGGCGGCGTCATAATCGTTGAATGCAAATGGTCCGCCAAGGTAGCCATAGAACGAATTGATCAGCACTTTGAACGAACCCTGCAAGCCCTCCCAATAGTGCGATTCATCGGGAGTTTCGGCATTTGCGGCGCGGCGTTTGGCGTCGAAGCGGCGGGTTGTCAATTCTTTCAGGGCGGGCAGGAAAATACCGAGACTATCGCCCGACGGCGCAATTCCGTGCGTCAGCATCAGACTTGGGTACAGGCTCTCCACGTCCGCCTTGACGATGCGATCCAAAACGCCGGTTTGCCGCACTTCACTGTAGCCGCCCGCGTAAGGTCGTACGGGCTGCGAGCGAGAGACCGCCCGTCCCGCGTTCATATAGGCACGCACAAAGATCGAATTGATCTTTTCGCCGTTGCCTGTAATGGCGACATTGGCGTAATTATCGGGAATCATCTGCGTCTGATAGAATTCGATAGGCGTGATCAGTGCCGCAAGTCTGCCGGTTTCGATCACGTCTTGGCGAGCATACAATCGCACAAGTTCGGGGTCGTCGCGATAGATTTCCGCCATTTTATCACGCGGCAATTCAACACGATCCGCCTCTGCGAATCCGAAGACACGCGCACACTCTTTTAAGCCGTAACTGGTCAACGCCTGTTTCGCCCAATCGAATCGCTGCACAATCAGATAGGTATCGAGGACGTGGCGACCATGCACATAGACAGGACGGAACGGGCGCGTATTGCTTCCCGATGCGATGGAATAGTTGCGTTCGTTGCCGATACGCGGCTCCGAGCCGTCGCGCCCAATCGTGAGACGAATGCCGTGCTGCTGCGCCCGTGTCATGACAAAAGGAAAATCGAAGCCGAGCAGATTATGCCCCTCGATCACGTCGGGGTCACGCTCCACGAGAAGCGCGGCAAAGCGTTCGAGGATAGATTTTTCGTCGCCTTCGATGAGTTCCACCAAGCCGCGATTATCGGCAACGGCGATTAACAGTATCGTTCCGTTTTCCGGCGTCAGGCTATCGGTTTCGATATCGAACTGAAAGCGAACAATTTCGTCGAACGTCATGCCCTTGAAGAGTGTGCGCCCGGAACGAATCAGTGCCATTTTCGCGCCGCCCGGATAGGTGGTGTTCGAGAGATGCGCGTCCCGAATGAGAAACCGCCCCTGCGTATAGGCAGATTGATTCTCGAACTCGACACAGACGTTATAGCCCTCGCCTTCCAGCGTGGTGATCTCAGCGGCGGGCAGATCGAACGGCGGCGGAGCAGTGAGAAGTATCCAGGGGCGAAATGGCTCATGGGTGCGGGTTACGCCATCGGGAGTGCGCCGATAGACCCAAACGCCTTCAGTATAGTCCGGCTCGATGGCGACGAGATGGGTTTCAGAATCGGCTCCAAAAAGGGCAGGGCTGTATTCGGTTTGAGGGATAAGAATTTCGGGCATATCGCATTATACCAAACTCGGCGGCAAACCTGTAATCGGCAATCTGTTTGTTTATTGACTCGGTGCGAGAAAACTCGCCCGCTAATTTTTTTAGAAACTTTCTTGACAAAGGGGGAAGTCGGGTGTATATTAGTATTCCGTTCGATGGAAAGGTAGCCAGCGAAAGAGGACGTTTCGGAAACGGAACAACAATTTTTTCGGTTTGCCTTGACAATCGGGAAGTATCACCGTATACTAACGAGGCTCTGAAAACGGGGCGGTTTTGTGAAGCAGATGCGGCACAAAACCAAGCAAGTTTGCACTTTTGAAAATTGGATAGTGTTGTTAAAACTCAAGCGACGCATTGTTGTCATCTGAGGATTTGGGAGAGGCAACTCTTCTCAAAAACTCTATGAGAGCGATGTGGTTTGTTTTAGAATTGGAATGGGAAATGACGTGTTGTACACGTATTGCAATTTCTTGAGCGAGTAGGCTTTTGTCTTTCTCTGTATCGAGAGGGTTGCGAGCATTTTGTCCATTAAGAAACCGTTGGGAAATGGTATTGGAATTGGAACCGGTCATGCCACGACGATTTCGCAGTTGCATTATGGAGACATCTGTTTTTGATTAGGACGTGATGGTCTGCTTGTTCAAGGGTATTCTTGTCTTTCGGGATGGGGCGACATTGGACGTGTGGGGTTTCGCAGAATAGGAAGTCACATTTGTTTACGTAAGTAGTTGGTCAAAGTTGTGGAGGGCCTCTGGTGAATGCCTTGGGGCAAGGAGCCGATGA
>CAZPZP010000087.1:7122-9965 GCA_964591025.1 uncultured Chthonomonadaceae bacterium | reverse complement strand
GGCAAGAGCCATGAAACGCTTCATGATTGTGGTTTCTCCTTTGAGAATAGTTGCAAAACAAGCCTCTTCGTCGGTAATCCGAAGCAGCTTATGAGAGTGAGTTGTGACTGAGGAGTGCGAGACGAAACACCCAAGCCACGCAAGAACCGCCTATAAAGTTCAGTTCAGAACATTGAGGATGCCGGTACATCCCAGATACTCTGCAATAACCTATCGTGCAAGATACGTGCCAAAACCGGTAATTTTGTGCAGTCGTATCAAAAATTTCAGGTTTTTTTGTGAAGCAACTTGTCTCTGTCTCTTTTTTGCTCGTCCGTACCCTTGAGCCTCTGATTTTTTTCTGTTGCGTCATCCCTCTCTGTTGCGTTGTCTGAATCGTCTTTTCCTTCTTTTTGCTCGGATTCTTCGGTGATTTCGACCTGTATCGGAGCGAAATCTCGTATTTTCAGCAGGAAACTGTCTGCCGTCTTTGGCAGCCGGAAAACAACGACACCGGCAAGCGCAACGAGTCCCGTTTCGGAATCCGGCAGAACGGTAAAGTGCAGATCGCCGCCTTCGACGAGATAGCTGCCTCCATACGAATCGAGCGGCAAACCCACCGGAGAATAAGAGTTGCCTTCGGAATCGGTACGACGATGCAGACTGATTTCGGCAAATCGCAAGGTAAACGGCTCTTCTGTCGCCTGTGGCTCGGTGCGGTGCAGAGTGAACGCAACCTCCCAGAGCAGGGTTTCCGATTTCTCTTTGGCTTCGCCCTGCGGCTGTCCTGCATAGTCGCCCGCCTCGGAGCGCGTCACGCAGAGTATCCAAGGGCTTTCAGAATGCGCGATCCGATCCCCTATCCGATACAACCCCCGCGACTGCCCTGCGTGCCGCACATAGCGATCCATCCATGCGAGACAGCGGCGCACTTCGTCGAGGCGATGATTCGGCTCCTGAATTCCATGCCCCTCACGCGGATAATGCACAAATTGCGTCGGGACTTTCCGGTGACGCAACGCCTGATACAACTCTTTGGAGTTGCTGATAAAAGTATTGGTGTCGTCGTCGCCGTGCATTATCAAGGTCGGCGTTTGGATTTTTTCGAGATAGGACCCCGGCGAGAGCTTGCGGTAGATTTCCGCGTCCTCCCAGTAGTAGGCTCCGAGATAATCGTTGTCCCAGCCGGAGAGTTCCGAATTGCTATAGTCGGTTTGGAGATGAAATATCCCGAATTGGCTGATGGCTCCCTTGAATCGATTGGTTTGCCCGATTGCCCAGTTGGTCATATAGCCGCCATACGAGCCGCCCATGATTCCCAATCGCTGCGGGTCAGCGATTCCCTCCGCGATGCACCAATCGACTCCTGCCATAATATCCTGAAAATCGCCGCCGCCTAAGTCGCGCCGGTTTGCCACAGCGAACGCCTGTCCATACCCTTCACTGCCGCGAAAGTTTGGAAGCAAGACTGCGTAGCCTTCCGTTGCCCAGATGGGGTGCAGATAATAGCCGCGCAGGGTGTCGGTGGCGCGTCCTTTGGGTCCGCCATGAATCTGCACGATCAGCGGCGCGGGTTTGTCGGCTTCGGCATCGAGCGGGCGAAGTAAAATGCCTTCGATCCGCATTCCGTCCGGGCTGTTCCATGCGACGACTTCCTGCTTCGGCAAAATATATCTTTCCGCAAATTCGGCGTTGATTTTGGTAAGTTGGTGGACTTTACCGACATCATCACGCAGCAAAATTTCCGGCGGGCTTGCGTTGGTCTCTTGAATGAAAACGAACGCGGAACTTGTGCCGTCGAGATACAGTTCGCGCCGATCTCCCGCTTTGTCCTCGAAGGCGGGCTTGGATTTGCCGGAATCCGGCAGAATCCGCACGACATTGTTCCCCGTCCCTTCGGCAGTGACAGCGTAGATCAAATTGTTATGCGCCGACCAAGCAAATTCCAAAATCTCGGCGTCGAACTCCGGCGGCGTCAAGGGCGCGAGGGCTGTGCCGTCCACTGGTGTCCCGACTTTGGAGGGGAGCGGCGGAACAGGGACGCTGTACACACTCAGGCGCGAATACGAAACTTTGGGATCGAGCCACGACAAAAATGCTAGGTGCGTGCCGTCCGGCGACCAGCGCGGGCTGTATTTGCCGCCTTCACGCTCCACGATTTTGTGGGTGACGTTGGCATCCATATCACGCACAAACAGATCGACCTGATGATAATCGTTCCATTCGCCGGTATGGTTTGTCATATAGGCGATTCGCTCGCCATCGGGAGAAAGCAGAAACTCCTGAATCCCATAGTCGCCGCGAAAGATCAGTTTCGGTTTCTTGCCCTCGACCTCGATATGCCAGAACTGACGGCGCAATTTTTCCTCATGCTCCACTGTAGGATCGATTTTATGCCGTTCGCGGGTCTCTTTTCGCAGACTTTCGACGGGTTTGGGGCGCGGTTCCGTCGCCAGATAGACAATGCCGGACGCATCGGGCAGCCAATCGTATTCCAGCACGCCTTCTTTCTCATTCGTCAGACGCTTTGCCTCGCCGCCCTCCATCGGCAATATCCAAATTTGATCTTTGGCGTCTTCGTCCTCATCGTCGGGCAGTTCACTCAGATCGGGACGCGCCGAGACAAAGGCGAGAAAGCGACCATCCGGCGACCAGCGCGAATTCGATTCGCCCTCGTAAGAGAACGTCAGCTGCCGCGTCCGGTCATCCTCTTCACCACCCCCAACCCCCTCCTTCATAAGGAGGGGGCTATTTTGATTTTCTGCCTCTCCGTTCAAAGGAGGGGAAGCAGTGACTCCCTCCTCTTGCGAAGGGGAGTCGAGGGAAGTGGATTGACTCCCTCCCCTTACGGAAGGGGAGTCGAG